>NZ_QTQA01000026.1:0-96735 GCF_003853825.1 Burkholderia sp. Bp9012
AGTCAACAACACAGTCTTATGTCTACCCGTTATTGTAAGTGGGTGACTGTGTCCGGCGTTTCAGGGGGCTGCTCCAGTCATCGAATACAACGTGCCTTACGCGCGGTTCCCGCACGAGATCGACGCGCTTTGTGGCTTAGCGGACGACGACGAGACCTAACCCGATGTCACTACGTGCCCCTGCGTGACCTGTTGAAAGCGCGTCCTGATGCTTGCTCACGTGGAAGATCGGCGAAGTGATGCGGAACGGATGACATGCAACCACCCGATTACCGAAGCAAGCGTCCGGTACGGGAAACAAAAGAGGAGCCTCGAACTATGGCTAATGGAGCGATTCGCTTGGGAGACCGTCATTCCGGTGGAGGCACCATGACAGAAGCCACCGGTTTTCCGGTGGACGGTGTCCCGCAATGCCTCATGGGCGACAAGGCAGAATGTCCCACGCATAACGGGACATTTCCGCTGGTATCCGGCGGCGATCAATTTGCACTGTGTGATGGGCGCCCGCTGATTTTCGAGCCCGCACAACTGGCCTGTGGCTGCTATGTGATGTCGTCATGCACCGGGCGCTACGCCAAGGTGTAGGTCGGGCATCGCGGATGCCTCGCCGCGGCTCAAGGGTAACTATCGTCACGAACAGGTCATGCCAACTACCTTCACGCCCCGGTATTTTTTGATCATCAAGGGCAATTCCATCCGATTTTCTGCGGCGGATTCGGTATCCAAATCAATCGTTGGTACGTGAATAAGACATGGCTAAGACAGGAAAAATAGACAGGACAAAATACTTCCCAAGGCCGAAGCATGGGGGGTAAGCCAGGCTCCGGACATTTGGACGGCTCGACGGCTACCTCGTTGGTAGTGAGTGAACCGCTTGGCTTTCCGAGCGATGACGATTCAGGCTTCTTGCGTGACGTATGATCAACGTTTGAACCGCCGACACACCTGCCCGGCACGCACACGCGACGTCTGGCACACTGGCGATTGACGCGCGCCGCCCACGCGCTCGCACCCCAATTCAACGCTCCGATGGACGTCACCGCTACCCGCCCTGCCGCCAGTGCGCTCGACGTGTTCCACCCGGCCGTCGCCGCGTGGTTCCGGCGCACGTTCGCCGCGCCCACCGGCGCGCAGGCGCTCGCGTGGCCGCACATCAAGGCCGGCCGGTCGACGCTTGTCGCCGCGCCGACCGGCTCCGGCAAGACGCTCACCGGATTTCTGTGCGCGCTCGACGACCTCGTGCGCGATGCGCTCGCGCACGACGGCGCGCTGCCCGACGCGACGCTCGTCGTCTATGTGTCGCCGCTGAAGGCGCTGTCGAACGACATCCACGTCAACCTCGATGCGCCGCTCGCCGGCATCGCCGAGTCGCTCGCGCAGCTCGGCCTGCCGGTGCCGGCGATCCGCACCGCCGTGCGCACCGGCGACACCACGCAGGCCGAACGCGCGGCGCTGCGCAAGCGCGCGCCGCACATCCTCGTGACGACGCCGGAGTCGCTATACGTGCTGCTGTCGTCCACGTCGGGGCGGCAGATGCTGTCGAACGTGCGTTCGGTGATCGTCGACGAGATTCACGCACTGGCATCATCCAAGCGCGGCAGCCACCTCGCGCTGTCGCTCGAACGCCTCGACGCATTGACCGGCCGCGCGCTGCCGCGCATCGGGTTGTCGGCCACGCAGAAACCGATCGACGCGGTCGCGCGTTTCCTGGTCGGCGGCCCGGCCGACGCGCCGCGCGACTGCACGATCGTCGACACGGGCCACACGCGCGAGCGCGACCTCGCGCTCGAACTGCCGAACTTGCCGCTCGAACCGGTGATGGCGACTGACGTGTGGGAACAGGTGTACGACCGCATCGCCGCGCTCGCGGCCGCGCATCGCACGACGCTCGTGTTCGTGAACACGAGGCGCACCGCGGAGCGCATGGCGCGCCATCTCGCCGACCGTCTCGGCAAGGACGCGATCGCGGCGCATCACGGCAGTCTCGCGAAGGAGCATCGCTTCGAAGCCGAACAGCGGCTCAAGCGCGGCGAATTGAAACTGCTCGTCGCGACCGCGTCGCTCGAACTCGGCATCGACATCGGCGACGTCGATCTCGTGTGCCAGGTCGGTTCACCGCGCGGGATCGCGCCGTTCCTGCAGCGCGTCGGCCGCTCGGGTCACCATGTCGGCGGCGTGCCGAAGGGCCGCCTGTTCCCGCTGTCGCGCGACGAGCTGGTCGAATGCGCGGCGCTGCTCGACTGCGTGCAACGCGGCGAGCTCGACGCATTGCGGATTCCCGAAGCGCCGCTCGACGTGCTCGCGCAGCAGATCGTCGCCGAAGTCGCCTGCGCGGAATGGCAGGAGGACGCGCTGTACGCGAGCTTCACGCGCGCCGCGCCCTATGCACGCTTGTCGCGGGAACGCTTCGACGACGTGATGAAGATGCTCGCGGAAGGCTTCACGAGCCGTCGCGGCGTGCGCGGCGCGTATCTGCATCGCGACGTGGTCGGTGGCACGGTGCGCGGGCGCCGCAACGCGATGATGACCGCGACGACGTCGGGCGGCACGATTCCCGACATGGCCGACTACGCGGTGCTGCTGGAACCCCAGGGCATCCAGGTCGGCACGGTCAACGAGGATTTCGCGATCGAGAGCCTCGCGGGCGACGTGTTCCAGCTCGGCAACCAGTCGTACCGGATCATTCGCGTGGAAACGGGCCGCGTGCGTGTCGAGGATGCGCAAGGCCAGTCGCCGAGCATTCCGTTCTGGCTCGGCGAGGCGCCCGGGCGCAGCGACGAATTGTCGGCGGCGGTCGGCCGGCTGCGCGCGCGGCTCGACGGGCTGTTCTCCGAAGGCGATCGGCCCGCGAAGGCCGGTGAACGCAAGCACACGAGCGGCGACGCGGCCGGCAAGACGGGCACGCGCGGCAATGCCAGGCAAGCGGCACAAGCCCGTGCCGCCGCCGATTCGCCCAATGATGCCGTCGGCACCGCGATCGAACCGGCCGAAAGCCGTCTCGCGCCGGCGCTGCGCTGGCTCGTCGACGATCTCCATCTGTCTCCCGATGCGGCCCGCCAGATCGTCGACTACCTCGCGCGCACGCGCGCGGCGCTCGGCGCACTGCCGACGCAGGACACGCTCGTGATGGAGCGCTTCTTCGACGAATCGGGCGGCACGCAGCTGGTGATCCATTCACCGTTCGGCAGCCGCATCAACCGCGCGTGGGGGCTCGCGCTGCGCAAGCGCTTCTGCCGCAGTTTCAACTTCGAGCTGCAGGCGGCCGCGACCGACGACGCGATCATTCTGTCGCTGTCGCTCGCGCACAGCTTCGCGCTCGACGAAGTGTGGCGCTACCTCCGCTCGGCCAGCGCCGAGCACGTGCTGGTCCAGGCGCTGCTCGACGCACCGATGTTCGGCGTGCGCTGGCGCTGGAACGCGACGACCGCGCTCGCGCTGCCGCGCTTCACCGGCGGCCGGCGCACCGCGCCGCAGTTGCAGCGGATGAAGAGCGAGGACCTGCTCGCGACCGTGTTCCCCGACCAGGTCGCGTGCCTCGAGAACATCGTCGGCGAACGCGAAATCCCGCACCATCCGCTCGTCGACCAGACGCTCGACGATTGCCTGCACGACGCGATGGATACCGACGGCTGGCTCGCGCTGCTGCGCCGGATCGAAAGCGGCGCGATCGAGCTGATCGCGCGCGACCTGCCCGCGCCGTCGCCGCTGGCGGCCGAGATCCTGAACGCGAAGCCCTATGCGTTCCTCGACGACGCGCCGCTCGAGGAGCGCCGCACGCAGGCCGTGCAGTCGCGCCGCTGGAGCGATCCCGAATCGGCCGACGATCTCGGCGCGCTCGACGCCGACGCGATCAACGCGGTGCGCGACGAAGCATGGCCGCTCGTGCGCGATGCCGACGAAATGCACGATGCACTGCTCACGCTCGCCTGCGTCGCCGACAGCGAAGCGCGCGCGCACGAAGGCTGGCCCGAGCGGCTCGCGGAACTGGCCGAACGCCGGCGCGCGACGAAACTCGTCACGCCGGACGACGCAGCGGTGTGGGTGCCGGTCGAACGGCTGGTCTGCATGCGCGCGCTGCACCCCGACGCACGCGTCGCGCCCGCGCTGAAGGTGCCCGCCGCCTGCGCCCAACCATGGGAAGCCGATGCCGCGCTCGTCGATGTGATCCGCGCGCGGCTCACCGGCTTCGGGCCGCTGATGCTCGACGCGATCGCACGGCCACTCGGCCTGCCGTCCGCGCAGGTCGCGACCGCGCTTGCGGCACTGGAGCGCGAAGGCTACGTGATGCGCGGCCGCTTCACACCAGGCGCGACGACCGACGAATGGTGCGAACGCCACCTGCTCGCCCGCATCCATCGCTACACGGTCAAGCGGCTGCGCCGCGAGATCGAACCGGTCGAGCGCGCCGATTTCATGCGCTTCCTGTTCCACTGGCAGCACCTGACGCCCGACACGCGCGGCACGGGCCGCGACGCGCTCGCGGCCGTCGTCGCGCAGCTCGAAGGCTACGAAGCCGCGGCGAGCGCATGGGAAGACGCGCTGCTGCCCGCGCGCCTGACCGACTACACGGCAGGCGGCCTCGACGAGCTGTGCCGCTCGGGCAAGCTCGTGTGGACCCGAATCGGCGCGCCGGCCCGCGCGGCCGGTGCCCCCGTGAAAACGACGCCAGTCGTGCTGCTGCCGCGCCGCCACCTCGGTGCATGGCAGGCGCTGCGCGACGCGGACCCGCAACCGGCGCTGTCCGCGCGCGCGACGCAGGTGCGTGACGCACTCGCCACGCATGGTGCGATGTTCTTCGACGCGCTGCTCGACGAACTGCACATGCTGCCCGTCGAACTCGAACAGGCGCTCGGCGAACTCGTGTCGGCCGGCCTCGTGAATGCGGACAGCTTCGCCGGGCTGCGCGCGCTGTTGAAGCCCGCGGTCAAGCGCAGCGCGACGTATGCGCCGCGCACGCGGCGCGGCGGCGCGCTGATCGGCGGGATGGACGACGCCGGCCGCTGGGCGCTCGTGCAACGCGCCTCGGCACCGGACGATGCGCCCGCACCGAAGCGCGGCCCGGCCGCGATCGATCCCGAAGCACTCGAACATATCGCCTGGACGCTGCTGCGCCGCTATGGCGTGGTGTTCTGGCGGCTGCTCGAACGCGAGGCCGACTGGCTGCCGAGCTGGCGCGAACTCGTGCGCGTGCTGCAACGTCTCGAAGCGCGCGGCGAGATTCGCGGCGGACGCTTCGTCGCGGGGCTCGCGGGCGAGCAGTTCGCGCTGCCGGAAGCGATCCCGATCCTGCGCGAACTGCGTCGTCAACCGGGCGACGGCCAGTACGTGTGCGTGACGGGCGCCGATCCGCTGAACCTGGCCGGCACGTTGTTACCCGGCGACAAGGTGCCCGCGCTGGTCGGCAATCGCGTGCTGTTCCGCGATGGCGTGCCGGTCGCGTCGCTCGTATCGGGCACGTTCCACTACGTACCCGAGCTGCCGCCCGCTGCACGCGAGGATGCGCGGCTGCGGCTCGCTCGCCGCTACTGACATCGGCTGACACGCGGCACGTCGCGGACTACTGAACGCCGCGCCGCATCGCCGCGCCCGTTCGGGTAGCATCGAGCGATTCACCGCGCGGCCGACCGCGCCCAGAACAAGCCTTCCGGAGACTGCCCTTCATGTCCTCGCATGCCGATTCGCCCGCCGCTCATCACGCGGGCTCGCTGACGATTTTCCAGGGTGCCGCGTTGTATATCGGCGCGGTGCTCGGCACCGGTGTGATTGCGTTGCCCGCGCTCGCCGCCGAGGTCGCAGGCCCTGCGTCTCTACTTGCGTGGGCCGCGCTCGTCGTGCTGTCGGGGCCGCTTGCGGCCACCTTCGCCGCACTCGGCGCGCGCTATCCGGACGCGGGCGGCGTATCGACCTACGCGCGACGCGCGTTCGGGCCGAAGGCCGCGGCGATCGTCGGCTGGTGTTTCTATTTCGCGGTGCCGGCCGGTGCGCCGGCCGCCGCGATGTTCGGTGGCGCGTACGTCGCGGCCGTCACGGGCGGCGGGCATACGACGGTCATCGTCACGGCTGCCGCGCTGATCGGGACGGTGTCGGCCGCGAATGCGTTCGGCGTCACGGTGTCGGGCCGCATGCAGCTGGTGCTGTCGGCGCTGCTCGTCGCGCTGCTGCTGGCCGCCGTGCTCGCATCCGCGCCACATGCGCGCACGGCGAACCTGCATCCGTTCGCGCCGCACGGGTGGCTCGCGGTCGGCCAGGCTGCCGCACTGCTCGTGTGGAGCTTCGCGGGCTGGGAAGCGATCACGCACCTCGCGGCCGAATTTCGCCGACCCGCGCACGACATGCCGCGTTCGGCCGGCATCGCCGTCGTGGTCGTCGGCTTCCTGTATCTGTCGGTCGCGGCCGCGAGCGTGACGGTGCTCGGGCCGTCGGCCGGCGCGTCCGGTGCGCCGCTTGCGGAACTGATCGCGGGCGGCATCGGCGGTCATGCGCAGGTGCTGGCGGCCGCGGCTGCGCTGCTGCTGACGCTCGGCACGATGAATGCGTATTTCGCGGGCGCGGCCAAGCTCGGCGCGGCGCTCGGGCGCGACGGCGCACTGCCGGCGTGGCTCGCACAAGGCAGCCAGGTCGGCGGCGTGCCGCGCCGCAGCCTCGGCGTGATCGCGCTGCTGGCGGCCGTCGCGCTGGCCGCGACGACGCTCTCGAACGTCGGGCCGAAGCCGCTCGTGCTCGTCACGTCCGGATGCTTCGTGATGGTGTACGGGCTCGGCGCGGCCGCCGCGCTGAAACTGCTGCCGCGCGGCGGCATCGCGTATCGCTGCGCGTGGATTTCGCTGGTCGCCGTCGCCGGGCTGTTCCTGACGACCGGATGGTATTTCCTGTGCCCGCTGCTGCTCGCGGGCGGTGCGCTGCTGTATCTGCGGATGGCCGGACAGCGCACGTGATCGCGCGCCGGTGCCCGTGTGCGGACGAGCGTGCGCCCGTCGCCGCGATGCACCGGCCCGCTGCGCGCCGCTTCGCCCGGCGCGTCAGGCCGGCACGAGTTCGAAGCTGAGCCGCTTGCCGAGCGCGGTGGCGGCGCTCGCGAGCGTCGCGAGCGTGAGGCTCGTATCGGTTTCGTCGAGCAGCCGGTTGAGCGCGGCGCGACTGGTCTTCATCCGCGCGGCCATCGCGGTTTTCGTGATGTGCTGCGCCTTCATTTCCTGCCCGATCTGCCACGCGATCACGCGCTTGATTGCGGTGGCGGTGGCCGCTTCGAGGTGGCCGTCATCCTCGAGGAATGTGTCGAAGTCGCTGCCGATATGCGGGTTGTTCGTGGTCGTCATGAGTACTCCAGTGCATGGCGTTGCCGGCCGACCCATCGCCGATCTCATGTGGCGGCGCGGCCGGGGGAATTCAGATGGCGCGCGTCAGCGCTTTCAGCCGCGCGACGGTCACGTCGAGATCGTCGGACGGCGTGGCCTGCGACTGCTTGAAGAACGCATGCAGCAGCACCATCGTGTCGCCGACGATCGTGAACAGCACGCGCGCGCTTCGCCGCGGCAGCATCACGCGGATTTCCCAAAGATCCGCCGACATCTTCCGGACCAGCGGCATGCCGAGCGGCCAGCCGAGTTGAACGGTCTTGATCTCTTCGCCGGTCATCCTGCGCTCGATCTGCCCGAGCGCCTCCAGCCATTCGCGCACCGGCTCGTTACCACGCGCGGTGCGGAAGAACCGCACGCCGAGCGTGATCTGAATCTGCTGTCTCGCCATCGTCGTGTCATCGATCGTATCAAAAACGGTACGATATGCCAAGCATGACGAGGCCCGCTACTGACCGAACGGCTAACGAATGGAGGTGAAGGAACGACGGCCGGACACCACCCGCCCACGCCCTGCCCGGTGTCTCAACGCGCGCGGCGAGCCGGCTTGCGCGCGCCGCGGGGCGTGCGACGGGTGAGCGCATCGCCGAACCGCGCCTGCGCGATCTCGCGCACGGCGTCGATCAACGTCCGGGCGACGGGCGACGGTTGCGCATCGGTGCGCAGGATGAGCCCGACCGGCTCGTCGGTGCCAGCGGACGGCAGCGCCAGCCGCGCGAGTGCACCTGCCGACAGGTCGTATTCGGCCGCATAGAGCGGCACGAACCACACGGCGTCGTTCTCGAGCGCAAGCGCGCGCGCGACCGACACCGACAGCACCTCGATGAACGAATCCAGCGGCGGCGCGCCGCACGCGCCGAGAAGGTGCTCGGCCGACTGGCGGATCAGCGTGCCGTACGGCGGGAGCACGACCGGATAGGAAGCGAGTTCGGCAGCCGGCGCGGCGCTCGCCAGCAGCGGATGGCCGGCGCGCACGACCGCGACGAGCGGTTCGTTGTACAGCTGCTCGAACGCAAGCCCGATCATCCGCTCCGGCTCCGACAGGCGCCCGATCGCGCATTCGATCGTCCCGGCCTTCAGGCGCTCGAGCAGCTCGGCATTCGCGGCCGTCGCGATCCGCACCACGATGCGCGGCCAGCGTGCGGTCAGCGCCTTCATCAGCGCGGGTGCGAGCGATGCCGCAACCGTCGGCAGCATGCCGATTTCGAGGGTCGCCGCGGCCGCGCCGCCCTCGCGCGCGAGCAGCCCGACGCCCTGCCGCAGCGCCAGCACGCACGCATTCGCATGCGGGATGAACAGTTGCGCTTCGCGCGTAGGCTGCGCGCCGTGCCGCCCGCGTTCGAACAACTTCACGCCGAGGATCGACTCCAGTTCGGCGATCGTCTTCGACACGGCCGGCTGCGTGATTGACAGGCTTTCGGCCGCCTTCTGCACGCCGCCCAGTTGCGCGACCGCGAGAAAACACTGCAGGTGCCGGAACTTGACGCGGCCGTCGGCGATACGGTTATTCATAACGAGCAGTTATGGGAGTGGCGATGAAATGCCATTTTGCATAACTTTCCGGAAAGACCCAAGCATTCGGCGTGGTATCACGCATGACGCCGCAGCGCGTGGAATCCGGTCGGCTCCCTGATCCGTTTCGCGATCAGCAGAGCCGTGCCGCGCTTCTGCCCGAGCGGTGCCGACGGCGAACGCATCGCGCTGGCCCGCCGCGTCGCGGTACCGAGCGCCGACGCGGAGCGCAACGTGCACGCGCCGGCCGAACGGCGGACCGACGCGCGGCTCGGCAGCCGCGTCGACCTGCTGGCGCAGCGCGGGTTCTGCGCGAACTACGTGAGCGACGTGCTCGGCGCCGACCGCACCGCTGCGCACCGGCACGCTATCGCTCGAATTCGACGGAATCGTCTTCGATCCCGCCCGACGGTAACGCCTCACGAACGACGGGCACGCCCGGGAAGGCCGGGTAACAACAACGAAACACAAGAAAGCAGCGACGGGCTGGCTGGAGGGCCGTGCCTGGCATCGTCATCGACGACGCGAAGCCCGATCGCTCTCTCCGCCGGACAGGCGGCCCGTCCGCCGGATTTTCACTGGCGCCGCAGAACATAACGAATGGTTATGCAATTCGCTAAAAAAGTTCATTTTTCATAACTTTCCGGATTGACTAAAGTCTTGCCATCCACTTCGCGAAATACCTAACAGGAGACGCCCGATGGATTCCCCCACGATCCTCACGCCGCGCGACTGGCCGTCGCATCCCGCGTATGTCCACCCCGAGTACCGTTCGTCGGTGAAGCGCGGCCCGACGCGCCCGATGATCCCGTTGAAGGAAAAGCTGCGCGACCAGTTCGCGCCCGTCTACGGCGCCGAGGATCTCGGCGCGCTCGACCACGACCTGACGAAGAACGCCGTGAAGAACGGCGAGCCGCTCGGTGAGCGCATCGTCGTCACCGGCCGCGTGCTCGACGAAGGCGGCAAGCCCGTGCGCAACACGCTCGTCGAGGTATGGCAGGCGAACGCGGCCGGCCGCTACGTGCACAAGGTCGACCAGCACGACGCGCCGCTCGACCCGAACTTCCTCGGCGCCGGCCGCTGCATGACCGACGCCGAAGGCCGCTACCGCTTCCTGACGATCAAGCCCGGCGCCTATCCGTGGGGCAACCATCCGAATGCGTGGCGTCCGAATCACATCCATTTCTCGCTGTTCGGTGACTACTTCGGCTCGCGCCTCGTCACGCAGATGTACTTCCCCGGGGACCCGCTGCTCGCGTACGACCCGATCTTCCAGGGCACGCCGGAAGCGGCGCGCGACCGCCTGATCTCGCGCTTCTCGATGGACATCACCGAAGAAGGCTATGCGCTCGGCTACGAATTCGACATCGTGCTGCGCGGCCGCGACGCTACCCCGATGGAGCGCTGAACCATGACGACGCTGAAGCAAACCCCTTCGCAAACGGTCGGCCCGTACTTCGCGTACGGCCTGTGCCCGCAGCAATACGATTACGACCTGAAGAGCCTGTTCACGCCGACGATCGCCACGCCGGAGGCCGAAGGCGAGCACGTGCTCCTGGTCGGACAGGTGTTCGACGGCGACGGCAACGTCGTCAGCGACGCGGTGCTCGAATTCACGCAGGTGGACGCGGCGGGTCGCTATCCCGCGTCGCGTGACGACATCGCGAAGTCCGGTTTCACGGGCTTCGCACGCGTCGGCACGGGCACCGATGTGCAGAACCGCTTCGTCGTACCGACGGTGAAGCCTGGCCGCATCACCGCCGACGAAGCACCGCACGTCAACGTGACCGTGATGATGCGCGGGATCCTGACCCACGCGTTCACCCGCGTGTATTTCGACGACGAAGCTGCCGCGAACGCGGCCGATCCGGTGCTGAACCTGGTGCCGGCCGAACGCCGCGCGACGCTCGTCGCGAAGCGCGACGCGCAACCGGGCCGGCCCGTCGTGTACCGCTTCGACATCCACATGCAGGGGCCGGACGAGACCGTGTTCTTCGACGTGTGACGCGCGAGCCGGCGCGGGCCGGCTGATCGCACCGAACCGCCGCGTGGCGCGATACCAATAGGTATCGCGCCACGCGGCGGTTTTCGTTTTCGGGCGCCAACATTCGATGCCGCGCCGCAGCACGTCCGGTCAGGATCGTCGAACGCTCGCGGTTGCCTGCTTCAGACCCCGAAATCGAACGCGCGATTAAAACGCATGCTGCGACTGCACATGAATCGTTGGGGCCGCGCGATATCGTTTGTGCGTTATGCGGCGTATGCTTCGCTATCCGCAGTCCACTGACGGAATTGAATCGGATCAAGCAATAATTTCACGACTCGATGCGCGAACATGGCCCCACTGGCTGTCGCGCATTTTTTCTAACCGAGTGCCTTTAAGCGCGTCTGACCGAAACCTGGCAGGCGCGTTTTTTTCGCCCATGACCGAAACAAGGCACCGCGCCCGCCGCCGTATCCGCTCCGGCTAGCGGCGCGCTTCCAGATACCGGCTCGGCGTTTCGCCGAGAATGCGGCGAAACGCCGACGTAAAGGCGCTCGCGCTCGCATATCCGAGATCGAGCGCGACACGCGTCACCGGCTGCCCGTCGCTCAGCCGTGTAATCGCCGCCAACATGCAGACCTGCTGACGCCACGCGGCAAAACTCATACCGGTCTGCGCGCGGAACAGCCGCGTAAACGTGCGCCGGCTCACGCCCACATCGGTCGCCATCCGGTCGAGATCGGCCGCGATCGACGGCGACGCGAACAGATGCCGACAGATCTTCCCTAGACGCGCATCGGTCGGCAGCGGCGCGTGCAGCGACAGCCGCGGCATCTGCGCGATTTCCGCGATCAGCAGCGCCATCAGCTTGCCCGCCCGACCGTCGACGTCGTACATCGCCGGCAGGTCGATCGCATCGTCGATCAACTGCCGCAAGAGCGGCGACACCCCATATACGCCGCACTGGTCCGACAGCCCTGCGGCCCGGGCCGCGTCTTCGGACACGAACGCGTTGAGCATCGTGACCGGCCCGGTCATCGTCATTTCGTGCCGCACGCCGGCCGGCACCCAGCATGCGCGCTGCGGCGGCACCAGCCAGCGGCCGTGCGGCGTCGACACGCTGATCGTGCCGCGCGACGCAAACGCGAACTGCCCGCGCCCGTGCGCGCGCTCCGGAAACGTCGTACCCGCCGCGTAGTCGTTGGCGGTCGCCACGACGCTACGCGGAATATGCTCGTAGGGATCCAGCAGCGTATTTCTCAAGGTCTGAATTCCATCATGAGTGACCCGACAGCGAAGGCGGGGCACCTTCGATCGGTCTACGATCCGCTCCACGCTTGCGCGACCGGACGGCCGCGAGACCCGACGGCCGAATCGGCCGGATAGCGACTTCATCGGAGCGGAGATGCCCAATACGTTTCATCTCGTGGGGCGTGGACCGACACGGATTTCGGCGACGAGATCGCGGTCCGGCATCCGATCGGCACGCATCACCGCAGCATGAACGACATGGCCGACAGGCTGTTCAGCGTGCGCACCACGTGCTCCACCGACGGCCCGTCGAAGCGCAGCGTCACCGCATCGACCCGCTCGAGCGACGGCAGCACGCAGAACAGATCGGCGAGCGCGGCCGTCTGCACGCGCAACGTGCAAGCAGCCGGCGCGGGCCGATGCGCACCCGCGCGCCAGCCGGACGACAGCGCGTGCGCGACCGTTTCGCGTGCGGCGGTCGCGATGCGCGCGCAGGACGCTGCCGGCGTGAGCGTGTCGCCGCTCGATGCGCCGCCGGCCGTCTTGACCGTCTCGAAACGCGCGTCCGGAAACAGCGGCCGGGTTTCCTCGGCGAACACGTCGTCGCCCGACGCCAGCGCGACGTGCGCGCCATATTCACGCGCCAGCGCGCCGTACAGCCCGGCTTCGCCGAGCTCGACACCATTCAGCCACACCTGCGTGAACGCGAAGTTGTTGATGGTGTGCGCAAGCACGCCGCGCGTCTGCGATTTCGCGTGAAAGCCGATCATGAACACGAGGTCGGGCTGCTGTTCGAGGCCCGCCATCATCCCCAGCGTGCGCGGCTTGCCGAGCACGACGCGGGCACGGGCATCGAGCCCGTCGGGCAGCAGATTGCGGAAGCCGCCATGCGAATCGTTGACCCAGACGGCCTGCGCGCCGCCGGCGAACGCGCCTTCGATCGCCGCGTTCGCCTCGGCGGTCATCCAGCGGCGCGCACGTTCGTATTCCGGATTGCCGGCACGCGTCTGCTCGATGGCGAACACGCCGGCGACACCCTCGATGTCGGTCGAAATCAGAATCTTCATGAATGGATCGGACGTCCTTCGTTACCTTCGTTGAATAACCGATCGAGATCGGGCACCGCGTCGCGCAGCGACTGCCGCACGTGGCCGTCGCGCCCGGTCACGGTCACGGCCTGCAGCAGCGCGTCGGCGATCGCGTGCTCGACGCTCTCGGCCGCCGCCATGAACAGCGGATCGAGCGCCGCATCGGCCACGAGGGCCGGTAGCGCGATGGTCGACGCATCGTGCGCGATCGTGTACGCGGTCGAAAAGGCGAGCGCGATGTCGCCGCTGCCGTGCCCGTAGACCGAACCGGTGCGGGCGAGCCCCGCGCCCGCGCGACGGGCGAGCCGCGACAGTTGCCGCGCGTCGAGCGGCGCATCGGTCGCCAGCAGCAGGATGATCGAGCCTTGCTCCGGCGCCGCCGCCTGCGCGTCCGCGGCGGCACGGCGCTGCGCGGCGATGCGCCCGAGCGGCACGCCGCCGAGCGTCAGCATCGGCAGCCGGCCGAAATTCGCGAGCACCAGCGCGCCGACCGTGTACGGCCTGCCGGCCGCGACGGCCACGCGCGACGCGGAGCCGATCCCGCCCTTCAGGTCGAAACACGACATCCCGCGCCCGGCGCCCACTGCGCCACGTGCGAAGTCGCGCGCCGCGGTATTGCAGGCTTCTTCATAATGCGCGGCCGTCACCGCGAACGCCTGGATGTCGTTCAGATAGCCGTCGTTGCACTCGAACACGAGCGGGTTGACGGTCGGCCAGTCGCGGCCGATGTGCGGATTCTTCGCGATCGCCGCGCGGATCTGCGCCTGTGCGACCGCGCCGACGCCGAACGTGTTGGTCAGCGCGATCGGCGTGTCGAGCGTGCCGAGTTCGTCGACCTGCACGAGCCCGACGCTCTTGCCGAAGCCGTTGATCACGGCCGCGCCGGCCGGCACCTTGCTGCGGTAAGGGTCGCCCGGATGCGGCTTCACGACGGTGACGCCCGTCTGCACGTCGCCGGCATCGAGCGTCGCATGGCCGACCGTCACGCCCGGCACGTCGGCAATCGTGCCGCGCGGCCCGGCCGGCAGCGTCGTGCTCCACATCGGAACCGCACGCATCAGCGCCGCTCCAGCTTCGGGTCGAGCGCGTCGCGCAGTCCGTCGCCGAGCAGGTTGAACGCGAGCACGGTCAGGAAGATCGCGAGGCTCGGGAAGACTGCGATGTGCGGCGCCGTCACCATGTCGGCGCGCGCCTCGTTGAGCATCGCGCCCCACTCCGGCGTCGGCGGCTGCGCGCCGAGCCCGAGGAACGACAGGCTCGCGGCCGTGATGATCGACGTGCCGATCCGCATCGTGAAGTACACGACGACCGACGACACGGTGCCCGGCAGGATGTGCCGCATGATGATCGTCCAGTCGGACGCGCCGATGCTGCGCGCGGCTTCCACGTAGGTCATGTGCTTGAGCATCAGCGTGTTGCCGCGCACGAGCCGCGCGAACGCCGGAATGCTGAAGATCGCGACCGCGCAGATCACGTTGACCATCCCGTTGCCGAGGATCGCGACCACGCCGATCGCGAGCAGGATCCCCGGGAACGCGAACAGCACGTCGGCCACGCGCATCGTGATGCGGTCCCACCAGCCTTCGTAGTAGCCCGCGAGCAACCCGAAGAACGTGCCGATGAGCGCGCCGAGCGCGACCGAGAAGAAGCCGGCGGCGAGCGAGATGCGCGTGCCGGTGACGATCCGGCTGAAGATGTCGCGGCCGAGCGAGTCGACGCCGAACCAGTGCACGGCCGACGGACCGGCGTTCAGCGCGTCGTAGTCGAAATAGTTCTCCGGATCGAACGGCACGATGTGCGGGCCGACGAATGCGAGCACGACGAGCCCCAGCACGAAACCGCCCGCGACCAGCGCGACGGTCTGCTTGCGGAACTTGCGCCAGAATTCGCGCCACGGCGTGCGGATCGCGCTCGATGCGGCCGACGCCGCGGGCTGGACAGTCGCGTTCATGCGCGCCTCACTTGAACCGGATGGTCGGGTTGATGACCGCGTACAGTACGTCGACGGTCAGGTTGATCAGGATGAATTCGAGCGAGAACAGCAGCACGATCGCCTGGATCACCGGGTAGTCACGCATCGTCACCGCGTCGACCAGCAGGCGCCCGAGCCCCGGCCAGTTGAACACGGCCTCGACGACGATCGAGCCGCCGAGCAGGAAGCCGAACTGCAGCCCCATCATCGTGACGACCGGGATCATCGCGTTGCGCAGGCAATGCTTGAGCACGACCATCGGCTCGTGCACACCCTTCGCGCGCGCGGTGCGCACGTAGTCCTCGTTGAGCACCTCGACGAACGACGCGCGCGTGAAGCGCGCCATCACGGCCGCGACCGCGGCGCCGAGCGTCAGCGACGGCAGCACGTAGCTCTTCCACGTGCCGTCCGGCACGACGGGCAGCCAGCCGAGCTTCACCGAAAATATCTCCATCAGCAGCATGCCGAGCGCGAACGCCGGAAACGAGATGCCCGACACCGCGATCGTCATCCCGAGGCGATCGGGCCAGCGGTTGCGCCATACCGCCGACGCGATCCCGATCGCCATCCCGAACGCCGTCGCCCAGACCATGCTGATGAGCGTCAGCAGCAGCGTCGGCATGAAGCGCTCGCCGATCTCGGTCGACACCGGACGCTTGCTGCGCGTCGACGTCCCGAAATCGCCGTGCGCGATCTTCACGAAGAAGTTCGCGAACTGCGCCGGCAGCGGCCGGTCGAGCCCGAGATCGGCGCGCACGAGCGCGACCGTCGCGTCGTCGGCTTCCGGGCCGGCCGCGAGCCGCGCCGGATCGCCCGGCAGCAGGTGCACGAACAGGAACACCAGCACCGCGACGATCGCGAGCGTGGGCAGCAGGCCGAACAGGCGTTTGACGAGAAAATTCAGCATGGGGCACCGATCGAATCAGCGCGCCGGCAGCTCGCACCGCCGGCGCCGCACAACGGGCGAATCGCCGTCATTTCACCGAGATTTCGTCGAAGTTGAACGAGCCGTCCGGCATCACGTACATGCCGTGCAGGCGCTTGCTGCGCGCATAGACGATCTTCTCCTGCACCAGGAAGATCCACGGCGCGTCGGCCCACACCTGCTTCTGCGCGTCGGCGTACAGGGAGGCCTTCTTCGCCTGGTCGGTCGTCTCGAGCGCCTTCGCGAGATCGTCGTCGACCGCACCGTTCTTGTAGTACGCAGTGTTGTAGAGCTTCGGCGGCGCCGACGTGGACGCGAGCAGCGGCGACAGCGCCCAGTTCGCCTCGCCCGTCGAGGCCGACCAGCCGCTGTAGTACATCCGCACCGGTGCCGTCGCCGGATCCTGCGCGCTCTCGACCTTCGCGACCCGCTCGCCGGCCTCGAGTGCCTGCACCTGCACCTTCACGCCGACCTGCGCGAGCTGCTGCTGGACGAACTGGATCAGCTTCTGCGCCGTCGAATGGTTGTACGCGGACCAGAGCGTCGACTCGAAGCCGTTCGGATAACCGGCCTCCTTCAACAGCGCGCGCGCCTTCGCCGGATCGTATGGCCAGGGCCCGAGCTTGGTCGCGTATTCGACGCCCACCGGGGCGACGCCCGTCTGCGGGGTTGCGTAGCCGGCGAACACGACCTTCGCGAGCGCTTCCTTGTTGACCGCGTAGTTCAGCGCTTCACGCACCTTCGGATTGTCGAACGGCTTCTTCTGCGTGTTCAGCGAGATGTAGCGCTGGATGATCGACGGCCGCTCGATCAGCTCGACCTTCGGATTGCTCTTCAGGTCGGCAGCCTGCTCGAACGGGATCGTGAACGCGAAATCGGCCTCGCCGGTCTTGAGCAACGCGGCGCGCGTGTTGTTGTCGACCACCGGCTTCCAGTCGATCGAATCGACCTTCGGATAGCCCTTCTTCCAGTAGCCGGCAAACTTCTTCACCTTCATGTCGTCGGTCTGCTTCCATTCGACAAACTCGAACGGGCCCGTGCCGACCGGATGCAGCGACACGTCGCGCCCCCACTTCTTCAGCGCGGCCGGCGAAATCATCACCGCCGACGGGTGCGCGAGCGTGTTGATGAACGCGGAGAACGGCTCGCGCAGCGTGAAGCGCACCGTCATCGGATCGACCACCTCGGTCTTCTCGATCACGCGGAACAGCCCGTAACGCTTCAGCTTGTTCGCCGGATCGGTCACGCGGTCGAAGTTCGCCTTCACCGCGTCGGCGTTGAAATCCGTGCCGTCGTGGAACTTCACGCCCGGGCGCAGCTTGACCGTGTAGACCTTCGCATCGGGCGACGCCTGGTAGCTCGTCGCAAGCACGTTGACGAGCTTCATGTCCTTGTCGAAGCCGAACAGCCCTTCGTAGAACGACTTGACGACAGCTTGCGACACCGTGTCGTTCGCGTCATACGGGTCCATCGTCGTGAACGTCGAGTACACGGCGACCACGACGTTCTGTTGCGCGAACGCGGGCACGGCGACCGACAGCGCGAGCGCGCCTGCCCCCGCGGCGAACAACGCGCGCGGACGGAACATCGGGAACGAATGCGACTTGTTCATTTTGTCTGGCTCCTGTGGATGATTCGGTAACGCGTGGTGGAAATCGCGGCGTGACTGCATCCGCTCGGGAAAATGACGCCGTTGCCTGGCGCGTGCGCAGCTGCGGTCCATATCCGACTCGCCGTGCAATCAATACGCGCCGCCGACGCGATGCGTCGCGACGTAATGATCGGGGCCGACCGCAACGAGCGGCGCGACGATCGGCTCGTCGCCGACCGCGCGGATCGGGCTCGGAATCTCGTCCGCCGCGAGCTGGCGCGGCGCATGCCGGCGCGCGGGGTCTGCCACCGGCACCGCGCTCATCAGCTTCCTCGTATAAGGATGCTGCGGCGCCTCGAACACCGCGCGGCGCGGGCCGATCTCGACGATCTGGCCGAGATACATCACCGCGACGCGATGGCTGATGCGCTCGACGACGGCCATGTCGTGCGAGATGAACAGATACGCGACGCCCAGCTCGCGCTGCAGGTCGAGCATCAGGTTCACGATCTGCGCCTGCACGGACACGTCGAGCGCCGACACCGATTCATCGGCGATCACGACCTTCGGATTCAGCGCGAGCGCGCGTGCGATGGCGATCCGCTGACGCTGGCCGCCCGAGAATTCGTGCGGATAGCGGCGTGCCGCCTCCGGCGGCAGGCCGACCTTCTCGAGCAGCCAGTCGACGCGCGCCTGCGCTTCGCGGCCGCTCGCGACGCCGTGTACGAGCAGCGGCTCCATGATCGAGAAACCGACCGTGAGGCGCGGGTTCAGCGACGCGAACGGATCCTGGAAGATGAACTGGATGTTTCGGCGCAGCGCCTGCAGGTCATGGCCCTTCATCGCGCTGATGTCGCGGCCGTCGAATTCGATCGAGCCGCTCTGCGATTCGACGAGGCGCAGCAGCGAGCGGCCGGTGGTCGACTTGCCGCAGCCGGATTCGCCGACGAGCGCGAGCGTCTCGCCCGCGCGCAGCTCGAAGCTCACGCGCTCGACCGCGTGCACGTATTGCGACACGCGGCCGAATACGCCGCTCTTCACCGGAAACCGCGTGACGAGATCGCGCACGCGCAGGATCGGCGGCGCGGCCGGATCGACGTGCGGCTGCCCGGCGACGGGGGCCGCGACCGCGTCGTTCGCGGCAGGTGCCGGCGTGGCCGCGCTCGCGCCGTCCACCTTCAGCAGCGGGAATTTCTCGGGGTTATCGGTGCCCTGCATCGAGCCGAGCCGCGGCACGGCCGCGAGCAGCGCACGAGTATAGCGATGCGCGGGCGTCGCGAAAATGCGTTCGGACTCGCCCTCCTCGACCTTCTCGCCGCGATACATCACGAGCACGCGATCGGCCACCTCGGCGACCACGCCCATGTCGTGCGTGATGAAGATCACGCCCATGTTCATTTCGTCCTGCAGGCCGCGGATCAGTTGCAGGATCTGCGCCTGGATCGTCACGTCGAGCGCGGTCGTCGGTTCGTCGGCGATCAGGAGCGCGGGCCGGCACGACAGCGCCATCGCGATCATCACGCGCTGCCGCATCCCGCCGGACAACTGATGCGGATAGCGCGCGAACACGCGACGCGCCTCGGGAATGCGCACGAGATCGAGCAGCCGCAACGCTTCCGCGCGGGCTTCGGTCGCGCTCTTCGACTGGTGCAGCGCGATCGCCTCGCTGATCTGGTCGCCGACCGTAAATACCGGGTTCAGCGACGTCATCGGCTCCTGGAAGATCATCGCGATGTCCGCGCCGCGGATCCCGCGCATCGTCGCCGCGCTCGCCTGCACGAGGTCGACGAGCGCGCCGCCGCGACGCCGCAACGCGATCCGGCCGCTCGTGATCTCGCCGCCGCCATGCTCGACGAGCCGCATCAGCGCGAGCGACGTGACCGACTTGCCGGAGCCCGACTCGCCGACGATCGCGAGCGTCTCGCCGCGATCGACGTGAAACGACACGTTGCGCACCGCATCGAACGTCGCGTTTTCGCGGCGAAACATGACCGACAGGTCGTCGACGGCGACGACGCGCTGCTCCGGCAGCACCAGCGCGGACGGGGTTCGGCTCGAAGTCATGCGAAGGTCTCCTCGTACGATCCGGAATCAGGCCGCATCGTCGCGATAGATGCCGACCACGGGCGTCTCGCCGACGCGCGCGTAGCCGCGATACATCCCTTCCGTGTTGAACGGCATCGCGACGTTGCCGTGCGCGTCGACCGCAACGATGCCGCCGCGCCCGGCCAGGCGCGACAGCTTGTTCATCACGGCGTCGTGCGCAGCATCGGCGAGCGATGCGCCGCGATAGGCCATCTGCGCGGCCACGTCATGCGCGGTCGCGAGCCGGATGAACATCTCGCCGGTGCCCGTCGCGGATACCGCGCAGGTCGCGTCGTCCGCATAGCAGCCGGCGCCGATGATCGGCGAATCGCCGACGCGGCCGGGCTGCTTGTTCGTGATGCCGCCGGTCGACGTCGCCGCCGCGATATGGCCGTGCACGTCGCACGCGACCGCGCCGACCGTGCCGTGCTTGCGGTCGGGATCGAGCGGCTCGGCCGGCTGCCCGGCGCCGAACGCGAAGGTCGCGGCATCGTGATCGAGCATCGTGCCGGCCGCCGCGCGCGCCTTGACCCACTGTGCATGACGCGCCTCGGTGTCGAAGTAGCCGGGCTCGGCGAGTTCGAGGCCCTGTGCGGCCGCGAACGCGTCGGCGCCCGCGCCTGCCAGCAGCACGTGCTCGCTCGCCTCCATCACGCGCCGTGCGGCGAGCACCGGATTGCGCACGCGGGTCGCGCAGCAGATCGCGCCGGCCGCGAGCGTCGTGCCGTCCATCACCGCCGCGTCGAGTTCGTGTTTGCCTTCGGCCGTATAGACGGCGCCGCGCCCGGCGTTGAACAGCGGACAATCCTCGAGCAGCCGCACCGCGACGGTGACGGCGTCGAGCGCGCTGCCGCCATCGGCGAGCACCTGTTGCGCGGCCAGCAGGATCGCGGTGAGTTCGGCGCGGTACTGGCGTTCGGTGTCGGTGTCCATCGCATCGCGCAGGATCGTGCCTGCACCGCCATGAATCGCGACGATCGCGGGTGAAGTCATGATTTTTTCGTACCGGAGGAAGAAGGGGTGGCGGCCGGCGGCACCGCTTGCGGGTGGATCAGCCACGGCAACAGGAATTCGGTCATTTCGGCGGCGGACTTCGCGGAGCGGTGCGTGCGCAGCGCGACCGCGTCGATCAGCGCCTCGATCATCGTCAGCACGGCCGCCTCCGACGTGGCCGCGAAACGCCGTTCGGCCTTGACGTACAGATTCAGCGACGCGATCGGTGCAAGCGGCGAACCGGGCCCGTCGGAGATGCCGAGCACGCGCGCGCCGCGCGCGGCCGCGCGGCGGGCCAGCTCGATCGTGTCCTTGACGTAGCGCGGAAACGCGAGCGCGATCACGAGATCGCGCGAGTCGGCCGTGTAAAGGCGCCGCGCCGCATGCGACGGTCCCCCGAGCAACGCGAGCGACTGCACGTTGTCGTGACACACCGACAATCCGTGTTCCATCAGTCCGGTCAGAAACGCGCTCGAACCGGCGCCGAGAATCAGCACGCGCCGCGCGCCGACGATCGCCTCGACGGCCGCCTCGACGTCGGCCGCATCCAGCTGCGCACGCGTGTTCTCGATGTTCGCGACGGCCTGGTCGAACACCGCGTCGATCCACGCTGCGCCGCGCACGCCCTGCTCTTGTTCCTGCTCCTGCGCGGAACGCAGCCGCTCGACCGGGCCGAGCGTCGCCTCGAAGCCGCGCACGAGCGCCGCGCGCATCGCCGGATAGCCGTCGAAACCCAGCGCCTTCGCGAAGCGGTTCGCGGTCGCGATCGACGCATTCACGGCCTGCGCCAGCTCGTCGATCCGCATCGTCGCCGCGCGAAACGGATTCGCGAGCACGAACTCGCCCATCCGGCGGTGGATCGGCGTCATCCGCGGCATGGCCGAGGCGATGCGCTCCGCGATCGCGGATTCCTCGTGACTGGCATCGTGCGGAACGAGAGGCGTCATTGCGAATGGTTTTGCAAGGTTGATGAAAATCAATTTACACAATCTGCCGACCGGAAAAAAATAAATTTTCATCAGGGTTCCCACGCCCCCCCTGCCGGGCCCGCCTGATGCAATTGGTCGTGCGACGACCGCTCGATCGCCGTCCAGCCGGCATTCGCCGCCCTCGTCGCGCAACGCACCGAGGATCCCGTCCGCGCACCTATCGGGAATACCCCGAGGATGTTCGTTCGAATGCAGATTCACGTTGACCCGATTCGAATTCGAACATAGGGTGCTCGAAAATGATCAGTCGTCAGATAACGTTGGCTTTCAATAGCAGCGAAATGTTCGATCGAATGCGCCAATTCCGGTAGAAGCCAGGTGAATCGGCCGCCCATCAAGATCGGACATCGTACAAATATGACCGCATAAGACGCCCCAGCCGGGCGACTTGCATGGCTCAGGAGACAGCAGTGAAAACAGTCAAGGCGTTGCGCTGGTGGATCATCGTGCTGGTATGTCTCGGCACGATCCTCAACTACCTCGCGCGAAATTCCCTCGCGGTGCTCGCACCGGAACTGAAGCAGGTGTTCGCGATCTCGACGCAGCAATACTCGTATATCGTCGGGGCGTTCCAGATCGGCTACACGATCATGCAGCCGGTATGCGGGTTCATCGTCGACCTGATCGGCCTGCGGGTCGGGTTCGCGCTGTTCGCGATGCTGTGGTCGGTGGTCGGCGTCGCGCACGGCTTCGCGTCCGGCTGGCTGTCGCTCGGCATCCTGCGCGGCTTGCTCGGGCTGTTCGAGGCCGCCGCGATTCCGTCAGGGATGAAGGCCGTCGCCGAATGGTTTCCCGATCGCGAGAAATCCGTTGCGGTCGGCTACTTCAACGCAGGCACGTCGCTCGGCGCCGCGATCGCGCCGCCGCTCGTCGTGTTCCTGTCGATGCGATTCGGCTGGCAATCCGCGTTCATGGTCACCGGCGCGCTCGGCTTCGTGTGGGCCGCGCTCTGGTACACGCAGTACCGGTCGCCGGCCGATCATCCGCGCATCACGTCGCAGGAGCGCACGCTGATCCGCGACGGCCAGGCCACGATGCCGGCCGCGTCGAAGCGCCGGATTCGCGACGTCGTCACCGCGCGCCGTTTCTGGGCGATCGCGCTGCCGCGCTTCTTCGCGGAACCCGCGTGGCAGACTTTCAGTTTCTGGATTCCGCTGTACCTCGCCACCGAACGCCACATGGCGCTCGCGCAGATCGCCGTCTTCGCGTGGATGCCGTTTCTCGCGGCCGATCTCGGCGGCATCGCCGGCGGCTATCTGTCGCCCTACCTCGCGAACCGGTTCAGGCTGCCGCTCGTGTGGTCGCGTGTCGCCGGCGTTGCGCTCGGCGCGGTGCTGATGCTGGGGCCGGCGATGATCGGGCTCGTGTCGTCGCCGTACACGGCCATCGGCCTGTTCTGCGTCGGCGGCTTCGCGCACCAGATGATCTCCGCGCTCGTGAACACGCTGTCGGCCGACGTGTTCGATCCCGAGGAAGTCGGCACCGCCAGCGGCTTTGCGGGCATGGCCGCATGGATCGGCGGGCTCGGCTTCTCGCTGCTGGTCGGCGCGCTCGCCGACAAGATCGGCTACGCACCGCTGTTCGCGTGCCTCGGCCTGTTCGACATCATCGGCGTCACGCTGCTCGCGGTGCTGATCCGCGGGCAGTCGAAGCAGGAACGCCTGCTCGCGCAGCACGCCTGACCTCCGTCTTCACCAGGAATCGCTTTCATGACTTCGCTTCTTCATCCGCCCGTGTTCCACGTCGCCGACCGGCAGGCGAACCGTGTGCTGCTCGCGTCCGACGCGGGCGCGACCCTCGAGATCTTCGTGCTCGAGGACGACATCGTGCGCGTGCGCGTGCTGCCCGACGCGACGGCGCGCAACCCGCGCACCTGGACCATCGCGCCGGGCCTCGACGACGTGCCGCTCGAAGGGCGCGACCGTCTCGACCTGAGCGGCTTCGCACAGCCGGCCTACGACTTCGTCGAAGACGACGGCGGCGTGCGCATCGAAACCGCGCAGATCCGCCTCACGGTAAGCCGGCAAGGCGGCCATTGCACGTGGTCGATGGGCGGCGCCGACGGCACGTGGCGCGTCGTGCTCGCCGATCGCGCGACGCAGGCGTACAACTTCGGCTGGTGGGACGATCGCGCCTATCACTACGTCGCTCGCGAGCGCGGCGACAAGGTGTTCGGTCTCGGCGAGCGCGCGGGCGACCTCGACCGCACCGGCGCGCGCTTCGAGATGCGCAACATCGACGCGATGGGTTACAGCGCAAAGCACACGGACCCGCTCTACAAGCACATTCCGTTCTACGTCACGTGGTCGCCAGGCGCGTGCCAGGGCTTCGGGCTGTTCTACGACACGCTGTCGGATTGCGCGTTCGACATGGGCCGCGAACTCGACAACTACCACGGGCTCTACCGCTACTTCGTCGCCGAGCACGGCGATCTCGACTATTACTTCATCGCGTCGCCCGACACGCCGCTCACGGCCGCGCGGCGCTTCACGTGGCTCACCGGGCGCCCCGCGCGCACGCCGAAATGGGGACTCGGCTATTCGGGCTCGACGATGAGCTACACCGACGCGCCGGACGCGCAGCGGCAGATGAACCAGTTCGTCGAGCGGTGCGAATCGCACGACATTCTGTGCGATTCGTTCCACCTGTCGTCGGGCTATACGTCGATCGGCGAGAAGCGCTATGTGTTCAACTGGAACCGCGAGAAGTTTCCCGACGCGAAGGGTTTCGTGAAGCACTACCGCGACCACGGCATCCGCCTGTGCGCGAACATCAAGCCGTGCCTGCTGCGCGACCACCCGGCGTTCGACGACGCCGCGCGGCGCGGGCTGCTGATCCGCTCGGCATCCGGCGAACCGGCATGGGTGCAATTCTGGGACGAGGTTGGCGCGTATCTCGACTTCACGCAACCGGACGCCTACGACTGGTGGCGCGAGCAGGTCACGTCCGCGCTGCTCGACTACGGGATCGAGTCGACGTGGAACGACAACAACGAATACGAGATCTGGTCGCCCGACGCAATCGCGCACGGCTTCGGGCAGCCGTTTCCCGCACGCGAGGCGAAGGTGCTGCAGACGATGCTGATGATGCGCGCGTCGCGCGACGCACAGCGCGCGCATGCGCCGGCGCGGCGGCCGTTCCTCGTGTCGCGCTCCGGCGGCGCGGGCATGCAGCGTTATGTGCAGACCTGGTCCGGCGACAACTACACGTCGTGGGAAACGCTGCGCTACAACCTGAAGATGGGCCTCGGGCTCGCGTTGTCGGGCGTGTCGAACATTGGTCACGACATCGGCGGCTTCTCCGGCCCTGCCCCGTCGCCCGAGCTGCTCCTGCGCTGGGTGCAGTTCGGCATCTTCATGCCGCGCTTCAGCATCCATTCGTGGAATGACGACGGCACCGTCAACGAACCGTGGATGTATCCGGAGATCACCGCGCGGATCGCGTCGCTGCTCAAGCAGCGCTACCGGCTGCTGCCTTACCTCTATCACCTGCTGTGGCTGTCGACCACGCGCTACGAGCCGGTGCTGCGGCCGACCTTCGGCGACTTCCCCGGCGACCCGCGCTGCTACGACGAATGCGACGACATGATGCTCGGCGACGCGCTGCTGGTCGCGCCGGTCGTCGAGCCGGGCCGCACGGAGCGCGCGGTCTACCTGCCGTCCGGTGCGCGCTGGCTGTGCTGCGCGAGCGCGCAGTCGTTCGACGGCGGCGCGAACGTGACGCTGCCCGCGCCGCTCGACACGCCGGTGATGCTGTTGCGCGAAGGCCGCGTGCTGCCGCTGAACGTCGCCGAGCAACGGTTCGGCGCACGCGCGGACACGCGCGGCTTCCTCGTCGCGCCGCGCGTCGAGGACGGCGTTGCGTATGGCGAATGCGTCGAGGACGACGGCGAAACGGAAGCGTGGCGCGACGGCGAATACGGGCTGTGGCGCGTCGAGACCGGACGCACGGCGTCCGGTGAACTCGGCGTGTCGGTCCGCTGGGATGGCCGCATGAACCGCCCTGCCGGGCGCGTGGAGATCCTGCTGCCGGCATCGCTGCAGTGCGCGCTTGCCGTGCGCGGTGCGTGCGTCGAACACGATGCGCGGGACGGCGCGTGGCGTCGCGTCGTCGTGGCACTCGACGACTGACCGCGCAAGCGCGGGACAACGCCGAACCCTCAGATCGGGCGGGCCGCTCACACGGCCCGCCCCTCCACTCCACCAAAGAGGAGGCCGATCAGCCTCCCGCCCTTGAAGAGACTTGGAGATCGTCAATGAAAGCATCGCATCACTATTCTGCAATCCTGATTTTATCGGCCGCGTCGCTCGGCGCTTCCGCCGCCCATGCGCAGAGCAGCGTGACGCTGTACGGCGTGGTCGACGATTCGCTCGCGTACGTCAACAACCAGCAGGGCCACTCGAACATTTACATGCGCGACGGCAACCTGTATGCGTCGAAGTTCGGGCTGCGCGGCGACGAGGATCTCGGCGGCGGCACGCATGCGATCTTCGACCTGCAATCCGGCTTCAACCTGAACACCGGCGCGCAAGCCGCCGCCGGCACGATCTTCAACCGCCAGGCCTTCGTCGGGCTGCGCAACGATCATTACGGCACGGTGACGGCCGGCCGCCAGTACACGCCGTACTTCCTGCTGGTCGGCCCGTACGCGTCGAGCAGCTGGCTGACCGGCGCGACGGGCGCGCATCCGGGCGATATCGACGGGCTCGACACGACGATCCGCGTAAACAATTCCGTCACCTACACGTCGCCGACCTTCTTCGGGCTGACCGCGAGCGCGATGTATGCGTTCGGCGGCATCGCCGGCGCGACCGGCAAGGGCAACACGTTCAGCGCCGCGCTGCGCTATGCGAACGGGCCGGTCGGGATCGCGGCCGGCTACCTGCGCATCAACAGCTCGGGCTCGTCGGCGGGCTTCCTCAATCCGGCGACCGCGGCTTCGGGCAGCTTCGCGGTGTCCGTGCTGAACCAGGGCTACCTGACCGCGAAGGCCGTCGAGCAGGTCGCAGCGGCCGGCAACTACACGCTCGGCAACCTGACGATGGGCCTCAACTACTCGAACGTGAAGTACCTGCCCGGCAACGGCTCCGCGTTCACGGACACAGCCGTGTTCAACACCTACGGCGCGCTCGCCGCGTACCGCTTCACGCCGACCTTCTCGGTGGCCGGCGCGTTCGCGTACACGCTCGCGTCGAAGGCGAACGGCGTGTCGGACGCGGCCCGTTACCAGCAGTATTCGCTGAAGGAGTCGTACAGCCTGTCGAAGCGCACGACGCTCTATGCGCTGCAGGCGTACACGCATTCGAGCGGGCGGACGCTCGGCGCGCTGGGTGCCGGCCATATCGTCGACGCGGCACCGATCGTCGGCGATTCGCAGCAGCTCACGCCGTCGACGACGCACGGCCAGTTCGTCGGCATGGCCGGGATCGCCATGACGTTCTGAACCCGTACGGCTGCGCCTCCCCTGCTCGAGCCCCGGACGATCCGGCATCGTCCGGGGCGCCGGTTGACGTTCGTCGTCGACCTCTTTCGCACGCCGCGCGCAGCGTGCGGGTTTTCGCGATCGCCCCGATACCTTACAATTCGTCAGGTTTATCCCTGCTGCATATCCCTTCATGCAGTCCTGACACCGCGGTACACTCGGCGCACGCCGTATCAGGGTCCGTCGCGCGACACGCGCGCCGGGCGGCGTCGCGCCTCGTTGCGCCCACAACTGGATGCCAGCCATGCCAGATTCCCGTTCCTCGCCCCGCACGACATTCAAGCCGCAGGTCGTGCTGCCCGCGCTCGCGGTCATCGGTGCACTGCTCGTCGTGTGCGCGCTGCGCCCGAACGAAGCAGGCGCGCTCTTCTCCTCCGGCCAGCAATGGGTCGTCGCGCGCTTCGACTGGTTCTACGTACTCGCCGTCACCACGTTCCTCGTGTTTCTCGTGCTGATCGCGGCAAGCGACTTCGGCAACATCCGGCTCGGCCCCGACGACGCCGAGCCCGAGTTCAGCTTCCTGTCGTGGACAGCCATGCTGTTCGCGGCGGGCATGGGCATCGGCCTCATGTACTTCGGCGTTGGCGAGCCGATGCAGCACTTCCTGAAGCCGCCGACCGTCGACCCCGGCACGCCGGCCGCCGCGCGCGAGGCGATGCTGATGACCTTCTTCCACTGGGGCTTTCATGCGTGGGCGATCTACGGGCTGATGGGGCTCGTGCTCGCATATTTCGGATTCCGCTACAACTTGCCGCTGACGCTGCGCTCCGGCCTGTATCCGGTGCTGCGCGAGCGCGTGAACGGCTGGATCGGCCACGCGGTCGACGCGTTCGCGCTGGTCGGCACGGTCGCGGGCATCGCGACGACGCTCGGCTACGGCGTGATGCAGTTGAGCGCGGGCCTGCATACGGTCGCCGGCTGGGATACGAGCGGCAACGCGTTTCGCATCGGGCTCGTCGTGATCGTCGTGATCCTGGCCGGCGCATCGGCCGCGAGCGGTCTCGACAAGGGCGTGCGGCGGCTGTCCGAGCTGAACCTGCTGCTGGCGTTCCTGTTGCTCGCGTTCGTGGTCGTCGCGGGCCCGACGTCGTTCCTGCTGCGCGCGCTCGGCGACAACATCGGCCAGTACCTGTCGAATCTCGTCGACCTGTCGTTCCGCACCTATGCGTACGCGCCGCCGCGCGAGGAAGGCTGGTTCGGCGGCTGGACGATCCTCTACTGGGCATGGTGGGTATCGTGGTCACCGTTCGTCGGCATGTTCATCGCGCGCATCTCGCGCGGCCGCACGATCCGCCAGTTCGTGATCGGTGTGTTGCTCGTGCCGACCGCATTCAATCTCGTGTGGATGACCGTGTTCGGCAACAGCGCGATCTGGCTCGACACGCATGGCGCGGCCGGCGCGCTCGCGCAAACGGCCGGCAGTGTCGATGCGTTGCTGTTCCGTTTCTTCGATTTCCTGCCGCTTCCGCAGTTGCTGTCGATCGTCGCGATCGTGTTGATCGCGGTGTTCTTCGTCACGTCCGCCGATTCCGGCGCATTCGTGATCGACCAGATCGCGACGCGCGGCACCGCGCATTCGCCGGTCTGGCAGCGGCTGTTCTGGGCTGCGCTGCTGGGCGTGACGGCGGCCGTGCTACTGGTCGCGGGCGGGCTCGGCGCGCTGCAGGCGATGACGTTGATCGCCGCATTACCGGTCGCCTTGATCATGCTCGCGCTGTGTTACGGGCTGTGGCGCGGGCTCGCGGCCGATCGCGCGCACTATTCCCAGGACGTCGCGCCCGCGACGAGCTTCTGGACCGGCCAGCACTGGCGCCATCGCCTGACCCACATCCTGCGGCAGACGACCGAAGCCGACGCACGCCAGTTCGTCGCGGAAACCGTCGAGCCCGCGCTGCGCAAGGTCGCCGACGAGTTGCGTTCGAGCGGCGTCGACGCACACGTGCAGCGCGACAGCGACGACGCGGTGCGGCTGACCGTGCCGACCGCGGAACACCGCGATTTCGTCTACGGCGCGCGCGTAACGGCGAAATCCGCGGCGGCCTTCCTGGTACGCGAAGCGGCCGAGCCGGATGCCGAGCGTCCGCACGTGTACGGCATCGTCACGTTCTTCGAGGACGGCCGGCTCGGCTACGACATCGAATATCTGCGCGGCGACGAACTGATCGCTGATGTACTGCGTCAATACGAACGCTACGTCTCGCTCGCGGCCGACCAGCGTACGCATCTGCTGAGCCGCGCGCCGGGACACGCAACGGAGGCCGAATGAATCCGACCGCTGCGTTCCTCTCATCGAGCCGACGCGCGGCAGCCGACGGAGCCATGCCATGAGCAGCCTCCTGAACAATCGCACCGGCGACTTCATCGCGCTCGCGACGCTCGCGGTGCTTTACCTCGGCGGCGTCGGCCTTGCGCTGTGGCGGATCCGCACCGCCGCACCGCGCGGCAAGGTTTACTGGATCTTCTGCATCGCGCTGCTGGCCGGCGGCGCGATCGCGATCACCGCCAACCTGTCGCCCGTGCCGAACAGCGGCGAGATGCCGCCCGGTTTCGCACTCGGCGTCGAGGCGGTGCTGCTCGGGCTCGCGCTCGTGGCGGCCGGCTGCGCCTGGCTGATGTTGCGTGCGAGGCGCGACTGATACCTGCCTTTTGCACGGCGCCGCAGCCTCGTCACGCATGCACGGCAACACGCATGCCGAACAACGGGCTGCCGCCATTTTCCCGATGCATCATGCAGACGGCGCCCGCGCGGTGACGAGCCAGCACGCCGCGTCGAAGCAAAGGTTCGCGTCCTGCACATAGCGCCCGAACGCAGCGCGAACCGTATCGATCACGCGCCGGCGCGTCGCGTCGTCCACCTGACGAAGCGCGAGCCCGACCGGCCCCAGTCGCGCGATGTAGTCGTCCAGCTCGGACACCGGCAACGCGCACGCGATATCGATCGGCTCGATCGCGATGTCGGCCCAGCCGCTGTCCGACAATACCGACGCGATCCGTTGCCGGTCGCCGAACGCGAATTGTCCCGGCGCCCCCGGCTGCCGCGCCGGCATGGCGGGCAGCAATGGCGCCGCAACACGCTCTGCCGTCGTCATGAACGGATTGTCGGCGGCGCCGCGCCATGCGACGAATCGCAGTTGCGCGTTCGGGCGCGCCGCGTGCCGCAGGTTCGCGAAGGCCTGCACCGGATCGTCGAAGAACATCACACCGAAGCGCGACACGATCAGATCGAACTGCCCCGGCGCAAACGCATGCGTCTGCGCATCGGCATGCACGAAGTCGGCATCAACGCCCTCGCGTTCGACGCGTGCCCGTGCAGCGGCGATCATCTGCGCCGAAATATCCAGGCCCGTACAGTGCGCGTGCGCGCCAATCCGCCGTGCGATCGCGAGCGTCACCGCGCCGGTACCGCAGCCGACGTCGAGCACGCTGCTCGAGGACGCCGCCACCGCCCCATCCGCGAGCAATGCCTCGAACGGCTCGAACATCCGGTCGAGCGAGCGCTGCGCGTCGACCCATGCCAGCCCCGACGGGCCATTCCACAGCGCAGACTGCGCTTCGTTTGTCCGGTTTCCTTCCATCGTCGATTCTCCTTTTGTCCGCATCGTTGACCGTGATCCGGACTATGCTGCTTCAAGCCGGCTTGAGGTCAAGCCTGCGAACGCGGCACGACTCGCGCGCCGCGTCGGTCTTCGCACCCCATCCTTCACAATTCTTACATTCGCGTTCCGTATCGTTGACGGCTTTCCTACGGTGCCTCCCATGCGACGACTCCTCTCCCGCGCGCTGTTCGTGCGCTGCGCTCCGCTTGTTGCCCTCGCGGCGCTGTCCGCGTGTTCGAATCACATCGATACGCCCGCCGACCCGGCCAGTGCCGCGATCAACGTTCAGGCCGCGTGGGTCGAGATCGGCGATGCGAACCAGGCGATCGCACGCGTGGTCACCAACTACAGCCCCGTGTCCGCGAGCGATCCGCTGTGTCCGCAGCTGTCCGTCGACGGCAAGCTGTCGCGCATGACGCTGCGTGCCGGCGCCGCGACCATCGCGCAACGTCCGACGGCGAGCGCCCCGGCCGACTCGAAACCGTCGAGCTTCCCGGTGTCGGTCTGCGAAGCGATGCTGCCCACCGATGCACAGGCGGCGAGCGTCGCGGGCCGCGCGCTGCCGCTGCCGAAGGCGCAGCCGCAGCGCATCGCGATCATCGCCGACACCGGCTGCCGGATGAAGAAGGCCGACAACGCATGGCAGGCGTGCAACGACGCGACGGTCTGGCCGTTCGACACGATCGCGGCGAGCGTCGCGAAGCTGTCGCCGGACCTCGTGCTGCACGTCGGCGACTATCACTACCGCGAAAACGCGTGCCCGCCCGACATCGCCGGCTGCAAGGACAGCCCGTGGGGCTACGGCTGGGATACGTGGCAGGCCGACCTGTTCCGCCCGGCCGCGCCGCTGTTCGCGAAGGCGCCGTGGGTCGTCGTGCGTGGCAACCACGAGGAATGCGCACGGGCTGGACAGGGCTGGTACCGCTTCCTCGATCCGCACCCGTATTCGGCAGCCCGTTCGTGCGACGATCCGGCCAACGACGACGACGCGAACTACTCGGATCCGTATGCGGTGTCGCTCGGCGGCGGCACGCAAGTGATCGTGTTCGACACCGCGAAGGTCGGTCGCAATCCGCTGAAGACGACCGACGCGCAGTTCCGCATCTACCAGAAGCAGTTCCAGACGGTCGCGTCGCTCGCGTCGAAGGCCGGCATGTCGACGACGATCTTCACGAACCACCATCCGATCCTCGCATTCGCGCCGATCGCCGGCAGCACGCCGGCGCCGGGCAACCTCGCGCTGCAGTCGGTGATGGCGAGCCTGAACGCGCAGGCGTACTACCCGCCCGGCATCCAGGTCGCGCTGCACGGGCACGTGCACGATTTCCAGGCGATCAACTTCTCGTCCGGGCATCCGGCGACGATCGTGTCCGGCAACGGTGGCGACAACCTCGACGTCGCGCTGCCCGATCCATTCCCGGCCGGGCTGACGCCCGCGCCGGGCGCCGTGATCGAACGACTGTCACACCACAACAGCTTCGGTTTCCTGATCATGGAGCGACGCGCGGCGCCGGCGACGGGCTGGGTGTTCCATGCGTATTCGGCGGCCGGCAAGCTGCTCGCGTCGTGCGACCAGTCGGGCAACACGCTCGCATGCGACAAGACGGGGTTCATCGCGCCGTGAGTGACGAAGTTCGATTGAGTGATGATCTGACGAATTCGACCGGCCGCCGGCGACGGATGGCCGGCTCGCGGAGGCGGACGGTTTCGTCGGCGACCGCTGCCGAGCATCGGGTTTGCGCTTCGGTTCCGGTCGCCGGCGGTGGCCGGACGGTACGCGTGCTTGCCGCCGCCCTGCTCGCCGGCGCGGCGCTCGCGGCCCATGCCACACCGTCCGAGACGATCCTTCTTCCCGGTGTGCCGTCGCGCGTCGTCGGCACGATCGGCAACGGCACGCCGCAGGTGACCGGCAAGGTCGACGCGGCGGGCGCCCGTTTCGCGCCCGATCCGACGCTCGTCGCGCTGGGCCGCCGGATCTTCTTCGATCCGCGGCTGTCCGAGCCGCGCGGCATGTCGTGCGCGGGCTGCCACGATCCGGGGCGCGCGTTCGCGCCGACATTGTCGGCCGCTTCGCTCGCGGGGCCCGGCGTGCCGGAAGGCAGCCGCCACGGGCGCTTCAGCCTGCGCAACGCGCCGTCGCTGCTCTACGTGCGCTACGTGCCGCGCCGCCACTTCTACCAGGATGACGACGCGCCCGCGCCGTCGCCGTTCGGCGGCCTCTTCAGCGACGGCCGCGCGGACACGCTCGCCGAACAGATCCGCGGGCCGTTGTTCGATCCGAACGAGATGAACAATCGATCGCCGGCCGCGCTGCTACGCAAGGTCGACGGCACCGAACTGGCGGACGATCTCGCCGCGCGCTTCGGCGCATCGGTGCGGCGCGACCCCGAACAGCTGGTGCGCGCGCTGGGCTCGGCCGTCGAGGCGTATCTGCAGAGCGACGACATGGCGCCGTTCACGTCGCGCTTCGACGCGTACCTGCGCACGCGCAAGCCGCTCGCGCCGGCCGAGATGCGCGGCCTGGCGCTGTTCCGCAATCCTGACAAGGGCAACTGCATGAGTTGCCATACGCTGACGGAGACGTCGAGCCGGCCGGAGCGCTCGCTCTTCACCGATTTCGGCTACGACGCGATCGCGGTGCCGCGCAACCGCGCGCTGCCCGCGAACCGAGATCCGCGCCATTTCGACAACGGCCTGTGCGACACGGCCGCACGGCTGCGCTGGCCCGAGCCGACGCAATGGTGTGGCTATCTGCGTACGCCGGGGCTGCGCAACGTCGCGGTCAAGCAGACGTTCATGCACAACGGCGTGTTCACGACGCTGCGCGACGCGGTCGCGTTCTACAACACGCGCTCGACCGACCCGGGCTACTGGTATCACGGCGCCAGGACGTTCGACGACGTGCCGGCCGCCTATCGCGGCAACATCAACGTCAATTCGACGCCGATGAACCGCCGGCCGGGCATGCAGCCCGCACTCACCGACTCGGAAATCGACGACATCGTCGCGTTCCTCGGCACGCTGACCGACGCGCGCTTCGCGAAAATCGTCCCGCCCGCCGCGCCTGCCGCCCGGATTACCGGATCGCCGGCCGCCCACACACCGGCGCCGGTGCGCTGAACGCTGACCGAACGGCCAGGCGGATGCGCGCCCGCTTGCGGCCGCCAGGAAGGCTGCTCGCGCGTTCCGAGCGGAGATCGACAAGGTCGAGGACCCTGCCGCCGACAAGAAGACGGAGAAAGCCCGTACGGCCTTCGCGCTGACCGTCCGCCAGCTTTGTGACGGCTACAAGGGAAAGGCGATGGTCATTCTCGCCGAAGGGTCGATCTACATCCTGAACTGGGCCATCGAGAATATGGTGAATCCGAACCTCGGTTCACTGGAAGCTCGAAAGGTCACGCCAGCCGACATCATCTACATGCTTGAAACCAGCGGGAAATCGTGGAGCGCCTGTAATCGAGTGCTGACGACGATCACGGTCCTGTTCGACCATGCGATTACATCCCGTGGTTGCAAGACGGCTTGCAACCGACGCTCGGGGATTGCGCCGACGTCGATCTGACCGGTGCAAAAGCTGCCGACATGCTGAAGTGCTCGGCAACGGGGGTTTGGAATCCATCCTCGGTTGTATGAGCCTCAAGGTTTCCATCGTGTGATCAACCACTCATTGAAAAGAAGGATATAGCGCCCCTCAGGAATACTGAGATAAATTGCGCAGCCACGCGACTAAGATCGTGGTTTCTGAGTGGGGAAAACAATGCAAAGAAGAATCGCGTCTGTGGGCGACGTTTTGTCCAGTGGTGGCACCGTTCTACCTGCGGATGGACCACCGATGACATTCATGGGTCATCAAGTCGCCCTGATCGGAGGTCAAGCATTTTGCACCGCCTGTAAGAGCAACGGCGTCATTGCCAAGTCCGGGGGACCTTACCGCTTACAGTTCTTAGCGGAAGTTGCCCTGGATGGCGACATCGTAATGTGCAAATGCCCGAGGCCACCGCGCATTATTGCTGCGCTTAGTGGTGAGTCATCGTGCGACGACAACCTAGGTGGTAGCGGTCAGCACACCTCTTCTGGTTTCGCCGCTGCTGACGCTATTGCGTCCAACTTGGTCGAGCCGTACGACGAACAAGTAAAGGCGACGGCTGATGGTCCGGCAGGCTACCCCTACTACATCGAGACAACGGATGGTCGTGTGTTCCAAGGACGTCTCGACGCAAGCGGCATGTTACCGCGCGTCCATACGGGCCACAGCGCCGACGACTATACGGTCTACTGGGGTGACGACGCAATCGCCAAGCAGAATGCGGCTTAACCATGCCTAACAAACCGCTGAAGGTACGCTCGAACAGTACGCGTGACTCGGTCAAGCCAACTCAATTGAAGTCAATTACGTTTCAAGAGCTTTGGAACGCCTACCCGAGCAAAGATCCATACGACGATAAGACAGGTCAGTATGAGAACCAGTGTGCCATCCGCATGAGCGTGACCTTTCACAACATAGGAAGCGATATGAAGTCGTTTTCGCAGAAGGTCGTAAAGCCCATGCCTGGAAAGAAAGTGTTGGGCCGTCTCATGCTTAATGACAAGCCTACGGCAACCCGTGCTTATGAGCTTGCAGAGTGGTTGAAACTGCAACCTTTGTTGGGACTCGGCAAACCGGAGAACATTACTGGCGCAGATTGGCAGAGCAAAGTGAAAGGCCGAACGGGGATCATTTACTTCTTTGGTTACTGGCGACAAGACGGTGATTCTTCCGATAACCTTAGCGGCGGTCACATCGACTTGTGGAACAAGGACACGCTGACGCCCAACTGGGCGTCGTTTCTACGGTTCCGCGTTGGCATGTCATCAATGCCCAATCCGTTGTCCTGGCTTCGCGGTCGACGAGACAACGCGTTCTCCGATCTAGCCAACTCGAAAGAAATCCTTTTTTGGGAAGTGAAATGAAGCGTATCGGGCTTGCGATGTTGGGGTTCGTGTGGGGCTTGCTGGTCACATGGGTGTCAGGCTACACATTCAGCCACATGCACTGGCCAACGCCTCCCTCACATTCAACCGGCTGTAACGACCTGGAGCATTGTGGCTCTCATGCCGCCTTTTTCCTGACGACGCTAGGACTGCTACTTTGGCCTGCCATCGTGTTCTGCGCGTTGAACGCAGTCGCCTATAAGCGATGGTCGAATCGGAGATGGGGCACCGTGTTTGCCGTTGTGACGCTATTCGTCGTGTTGCTCTATCTCGCTACCTACGCAGTACCGTCGTTGGGCCTCTTCGGCTGACGCCGACGACTATACGATAGTCACCTAGATTGTGTTGCGACGTGCCTGAGCGCTCCATACCACACGCGCTCAGGCCACCACCAGACTAGGGCGAACGTGGAAACCACCACGTCGAAGAAGCTGTATCGCATCAAGGCGGTCATGGATATGCTCAGCATCTCCCGAACCACCGTCTACGGCCTCGTCGACAAGGGGAAGCTGAAACTGGTCAAGATCGGGGAGCGCTTCAGCGGTATCACCGCCGAAAGCGTCGAAGCGATCATGGCCGGCACGGACGCAGCTTAACTCTCCCCTCTGGCGCTCGGACCCGAGCGCCGCCCTCCCGCCTCATTTCCCCCTGAGCCCGCTCATAGCTCGACATTGCGCTTGACAACCCGCTTTGCCCAAAATACTGTATGGATAACCAGCTGTATAACCAACCAGTATTTGAGGCAGCAGCACGAAGCTCGGCGCTACCGTCGACACCACTGGTTGGTGGCTCCAGGTCCAGCGCGGCCTTTCATGGTAGCTACAGCGGTAGCCAGACCTGACATATCGACGAAAACACCCCGGAGAGCCTTATGCAACAAGGGTCCCTGTTTAAAGTGGAACATCTGGTCCGTATCGTCAACGACACCGATCGCCAAGTGCTGGCATGGCTGCGTGCGCAGGTTGGCGACGCCCGCGTCGAGCGCGCGGCGCGCCAGCTCGGGCATACACGCAAGCCTTTCCCGTCGGCGGTATGCCGGTACCTGGGCATGAGCGCGCCGGCCACGCTACGCCAGGCGGAACGGCCGCGTGCCGCACGCGACTTCTCGGTCGGCGATCGCTACCTGTCGCTGATCCGCCAGCACCTCGCCGCGCATGCGGTCAGCCGATGAAATCGCCGAAATCGTATCGTCGGCGCGTCGCCGCGCGGCGGCCGTCCAGGGTGAACGCGGTGTGCCGGATCGGCCGGCGCGTGCCCCCGTCACGACCGCCCAGCCCGGTAGCCAATGCGCCGGCCCGCTCCTCACTTGTCCCGCTTACGCGGCGGCGGCCGCGTCGCGTATCAGCTGGCCGAGCGTTTCGATCGCCGCTTCGTGTGCCGTGTCGAACACCCGCGTGCAGGCAAGCCGGATATACGCGTCAAAGCGGTCGGAGTTCGAAAAGATCGCGCCAGGCGCGATCCTTACCCCGCGTGCCAGCGCCGCATCGAACAATGCTTCGGAACGCACGCCGTCCGGCAACGCGATCCACAGCAGCATGCCGCCGGGCGGCCGGTTCATCCGCGTGCCGGCCGGAAAATGGCGCGCGATCGCATCGATCGTCACATCGCGCTGCATACGCAGTTGCTCGCGAAACCGGTGCAGGTGGCGATCGAACGCGCCCGAGCCGACGAATTCGGCCGCGACGGCCTGCAGCAATGCGGCGTTGTGCCGGCTGTGCGCGAACTTGAGCATCTTCACCCGCGCGTGCCAGCGGCCCGCGCTCATCCAGCCGAGCCGCATCCCGGGCGCCAGCACCTTGTTGAACGACGGGCAATAGATCACCGTGCCGTCACGGTCCCATGCCTTCACGGGCTTCACCACCTGCGGCGCTTCCACGAGCTCGCGATACGGCTCGTCCTCGATCACGGCCACCCCGCGGCGCGAGCACAGCGCGACCAGCGCGGCCTTGCGTTCGTCGGGCATCACACTGCCGAGCGGGTTCTGCAGATTCGGCACGACGACCACGGCCCGAATGTCCGGGTACGCGGTCAGCGCCACGTCGAGCGCTTCGATCGAGAGTCCGGTCGTCGGGCTGGCCGGGATCTCGAGCGCACGCAGGCCGAGGCTTTCGAGCAGCTGGATCAAGCCGAAAAAGGCCGGCGATTCGATCGCGATCGTGTCGCCGGGGCGTGCCACCGCGCGCAGCGCGAGATTCACGGCATCGACGCCGCCGCTCGTCGACATCACGTCGTCCGGCGACACGGCCACGCCGTACGACAGCGCACGCTTTGCCATCGTCTGCCGGAATTCGGGCGACCCGCCAACCGGCCCCGCGTCGGTCAGCAGCGTCGGCTTGCGCCGCAGCAACCGGATCGCCAGCGTCTGCAGACGCTCGGCCGGATACAGCGTCGCCAGCGCGGACGCGCCGCCGAGATTCAGCGCATCGGGCATCGCATTCGCGCGATCGATCACGCGCGACACGCGTTCATGCAGTCCCGCGAACGGCGGCTCGACGCTCAGCGGCGAGCCGTCGCTTTCCGGCAGCGTATCGAGCACGGCGACCGCGCGCCGCCGCACGAAATAGCCCGAGCGCGGCCGGGCTTCGCACCAGCCTGTATCCTCGAGCCGTCGAAATGCCTGGATCGCGGTCGACAGGCTCACGCCGTGCTGTGCCATGAATGCGCGTACGGACGGCATCCGGTCACCGGGCGACAAGGTACCCGCCGCGATGATGCGGCGGTAATGCTCGGCGAGTCGTTCGTAAAGGGGCTCGCCGGCCATCGGCAACGGTGTTCGGAACGAGTCGGTGATGAGCGTCATGCGGGTCATCGTGCCCGCGCGCCCCAGCGCACGCCAGATACAGATTCAGGGGAAACACACCGATACAGAGGATCAAGATCGTCGCCTGCACCGTAACAGATTCCCGTCCCCTGAATCTGTCCTGCCGGCGCGCGTTTCCTTAACCTGATTGCACGCTGTCGCCCCGCCGTCGCCGGGCCGCGCAACCAGGAAAAGGACTCACCATGCGGACGCAAGAGATCCGGCTCGACGCCGGGCAAAGCCACTTAGCGTGGTTCGACAAGGACAGCCAGGTCATCGTGCTCGACGGCGCGCTCGCGGTCACGTTGCGTCACGGCGGGCTCGACTGGTTACCCGATACGCCGCATTACGTTCGCCGCGTGCTCGACGAAGGCGAATGCCTGACGATCGAGACAGCCGGTCACGTGGCATTGTCCGCAGCCGGTGTCGGGCCGGTCGCCGCAACCGTCGCGGAACCCGAGGCTCGGTCCGGCGTGTTCTCGGTGTGGCGCGCATGGCTGCACCGGGTGTCCGGGCAGCTACTCGGCGAGCGGCAAGTGCGCGAGCAACCCTGACGCGGCGGCTCGCGTCATCGCCGATATCGTCATGTGATCGCCGTGTCGCCCCCCCCCGGCAACGAGCGTGAACTTGTCCCGGCGCCGCGCCGGGTCGACTCGACCGAGCCGACAACTTCGGCCGCAGCAACCCTACCCAGCTACCGCCCCTTCCGCGTGCGCTCGATCCACTCGAACAACGCCATCCCGATCAACATCGCGACGACGAACGCAATGCCCTTGACCGACCCGAGTCCGATCGACACGATTGCCGGCCCCGGGCAGAACCCGGCAAGCCCCCAGCCGATGCCGAACACGGCGCTCCCTGCGACGAGGCGCACGGTAATCGTCCGCACGGTCGGCCACTGGATCGGCAGGCCGAGCAACGTCCGCGTCCGACGCTTCGCCCAAGCGAACGCGAACACGGCAACGCCGATCGCGCCGGCCATCACGAACGCGAGCGATGGATCCCAGCGGCCTGCCAGGTCGAGAAAGCCGAGCACTTTCTGCGGATTGGCCATCCCCGACACGATGAGCCCGGCGCCGAACAGCAGCCCCGCCAGAAACGCGAATCCTGCCTGCATGTCAGCCTCCGATCACGTGCCGTCGCACGAATACGGTCGCAAACCCCGCGACCATGAACACCGCCGTCGCGACGATCGATCGCGCCGCACCACGCGACAGCCCGCAGACGCCGTGACCGCTCGTGCATCCGCCCGCATAGCGCGTACCGATCCCGACCAGCAGGCCGGCCGCCAGCAACTCGCCCCAGCCCGCATCGACCTGCGGCGCCGCGGCGACACCGGCGATACGCATCAACAGCGGCGCGGCGATCAGCCCGGCGACGAATGCGGCACGCCAGTCGCGCTCAGCTGCACCGGCCGTGAACAAGCCGCCGACGATGCCGCTGATCCCGGCGATCCGCCCGTTGAACGCAACGAGCCACGCCGCCGCAAGCCCGATCAGCACACCACCAGCAAGCGACAGCCACGGCGTGAAATGAAGCACATCAAGCTGCATGGCGCGCCCCCTTCGCGGCCGTGCCGCAGAACTGTTCGTACAGCACGCCCATCACCGCGATCACGGCCGGGCTGTCGAGCGAATAGTGGATGTTCTTGCCTTCGCGGCGCGTGCGGACCAATGCGTTGTCCCGCAACACGCCGAGCTGCTGCGACAGCGTCGGCTGGCGGATATCCAGCCGCGCCTCGAGATCGCTCACGCAGCGTTCGCCCTGCGACAGCTCGCACAGCAGCAGCAATCGGTCGGGATTGGACAGCACCTTGAGCAACGCGCATGCCGATTCGGCGGCGGCGCGCATCTGGTCGGGCTGGGGCAGCCCGGTGGAAGGGTCGGCATTCATGAGGGTGACGGAATACGATTTACGAATCTACATTATATACATTTATATAATGTAGATTCGTGCTTTCGTTCGGTGCAGTCAGAGGACGGCGCCATCGGCAATGGCCGCCCCCCTGCCTCCACTATGCCTGCTCGCCGGCAATTGCCTCGGCTGCCGCCGCGCGCTTCGCGCCGGCCCGGACCGCGCCAAGCACCAGCATTGCGATCCCGGCGATCAGGCACGGCACCGCGACGAATGCGAACGCGGTCGGCAGCGGCAGCCCCATCGCGAGCATCGCGCCGCCCGCCATCGAGCCGACGACGGACCCGCCGCGGCCGATCCCGTTCGCCCAGCTCACGCCCGTGGTCCGGCATTCGGTCGGATAGAACGCGGCCGACAGCGCATTCGCGCCGACCTGCGAGCCCGACACGCAAAAGCCGGCCGCGAACACGGCCAGTGCCGCACCCGCCGGCGACGCAGCCAGCACCCCGATCGCCGCGACGAACACGCCCGCCGCCGCATAGCTGCACGCGAGCACGCGATGCGGATCGAAGCGGTCCATCAGCCAGCCGAGCACGATCGCGCCGAGCGTGCCGCCGACCTGGAACATCGCGGTCACGCGCGCGGCCGTCTGCAGCGTCGCGCCGGTCGTGCGCAACAACGTGGGCAGCCAGCTCGACAGCAGGTAGATGACGAGCAGGCTCATGAAGAACGTCAGCCACAGCAGCAGCGTGCCGCGCAGCAGGTCGGCGGCGAACAGGCGGCCGAGCGGCGACCCGGCCGGCTTGCCGCGCGGCACGATGAACGACGCGTGCACGAGTTGCGGGGCCGGTGCGATGCGCGCGAGCATCGCCGCGATTCGCTCGCGCGACGCGCCGGTGTTGACGAGGTAGCGCACCGATTCCGGCAGTCGCCACGCGAGCACCGGCAGGAGCAGCAGCGGCGCGGCACCGCCGACGACGAGCACCGCGCGCCAACCGTCTCGTTCGATCAGCGACGCGGCCGCGAGCCCGCCCAGCGCCGAGCCGATCGTGAAGCCGCAGAACATCGTCGTGACGAGCAGCGAGCGCCGCCGCGCGGGGCAATACTCGGACGTCAGCGTGATCGCGTTCGGCATCGCGCCGCCGAGCCCGAGGCCCGTCACGAAGCGCCACGCGATCAGTTCGGTCAAGCCGCCCGCACTCGCCGACGCCGCACTCGCGATGCCGAAGCACGCGACACAGGCGAGCAGCAGGCGCTTGCGGCCGAACCGGTCACCGAACGGCCCGAACACGAGCGCGCCGGCCATCAGCCCGGCGAGCCCCGCGCCGAATACCGGCGCGAGCTGCGCGGGCGACAGCCCCCATTCCGCGCGAATGACCGGAGCGATGAACCCGATCGATGCCGTGTCGAAACCGTCGATCGCGACGATCAGGAAGCACAGCACGACGATCGCGGCCTGAAACGGCGCAACGCGATGCCGGTCGATCCATTCGCTGACGTCGATGGACAGCGTATCGGCCATGATGATGTCTCCTCCATGAAGGCGGTCGCGCGCGATGTCGTTGGAATGCGCGCCGCCGGATCCGAGCTGAAGCGCGTCAGGCGACGGTCTTCAGGCAATCCTCCGCACGCCAGCCGTGCAGCCAGTCGAGCGCGTCGTAGAACTGCGCCTGCGTGCGTCCGACCCACAGCGCGTTGCGCACCTGCCGCTCGACGCCCTTCGCGTGATAGATCCGTCCCATCTCGCGCGCCGAATACAGCACGCGCGCGGTGCGCGGAATCCGCACGTGTTCGTACAGCGCGAACGCGGCCTCGAAGTCGCCATCGGTTCGCGCGACGGCCGCGCCGAGCGTCACCGCATCCTCGAGCGCCTGGCACGCGCCCTGCGCGATGTATTGCGTCATCGGATGGGCGGCGTCGCCGAGCACCGTCGCGCGGCCCGCGCTCCAGCGTTCGACCGGGTCGCGATCGGCGGTCGCCCAGCGCTTCCACGACGTCGGCCGGTCGAGCATCTGCTTCGGCAGCGGATGGATGCCGTCGAAGTACGACAACACTTCCTCCTTGCTGCCGTCGCGCACGCCCCAGGTTTCCTGCTCGCGGCTGTGGAACGTGACGACGAGGTTGTATTGCCGTCCGCCCCGCAGCGGATAGTGGACGAGATGGCAATGCGGGCCAGCCCACACGACCGGCGCATTGATCTGCAGATCCTTCGGCATGTTGTCGACGTCGACGACCGCGCGGTACACGACGTGCCCCGTCACGCGATGCGCGTCGCCGATCAGCGCCTGCCGGATCGCGGACTTCACGCCGTCGCAGCCGATCACCGCGTCGGCGCGATAACGCTCGCCATGCTGGTCGATCACGGTCACGCCGTTGCCGTCCTGCTCGAACCCGCACACCTGCGTGCTGGTCCGGAATTCGATCAGCGGATGATCCTTGACCGCCTCGTAGATCGACAGGTGGATGTCCGCGCGATGGATCACCGCATACGGGTTGCCGAAGCGCGCGCGATACGCGGCGCCCGTATCGATGCACGCGACTTCCCGCGCATCGACCGCATCCATCAGTTGCAGCCGGTCGGTGAACACCGCGCGCCCGCGCGCGGCCTCGCCGACGCCCAGCGCGTCGAGCGCATTGAACGCGTTCGCGGCGAGCTGGATGCCCGCGCCGATCTCGCCGATTTGCGCGGCCTGTTCGAGCAGCTTCACGCGAATGCCCTGGCGCGCGAGCGCCAGCGCCGTCGCGAGCCCGCCGATGCCGCCGCCGATCACGAGTACGCGTCGGCCTGTCATGTTTGTCTCGCCCATGTCTGTCTCCTCCTTCGTGTTACGCGACGTAGTCCGGTTGCCGCTGTGGCTGCGCCGCTTCGAACGCCGGCTCGCGTCTCGCGTGTTCATGAACCGCGAGGCTGCGCGGATATGCGCTCAGGTCGCAATCCATCCGCAGCGCGTTCGCGACCTGCGGCACGAGGCAGATGTCGGCGAGCGTCGGCGCCGCGCCGAAACACCACGGGCCCGTGCCCGCGCGTGCGAGCAGGCGCTCGGCGCCGGCCATGCCTTCCGCGATCCAGTGCCGGTACCACGCACGCTTCTGCTGCGGCGTAACCTGCAGTTCGCTGTCGAGGTAGCGCAGCACGCGCAGGTTGTTGACCGGATGGATGTCGCACGCGATCAGCGTCGCGAATTCCAGCACGCGTGCGCGCCGCCGCGGTTCCAGCGGAATCAGCCGCGGCGCCGGATGAATCTGGTCGAGGTAATCGATGATCGCGAGCGACTGGCCGAGACGAAAATCGCCATCGACCAGCGCCGGCACCGACGCCGACGGATTCACCTGCGCGACGTAGCCAGCCTCGCGGTGCTCGTCCGTGCGGATGTTCACGGGCAGCGTGTCGTACGGCAGTCCTTTCAGCGCGAGCGCGATGCGTACCCGATAGGATGTCGAACTGTTGAAGAAGCTATGCAGTTGCACGATGTGACCTTTCGAGGAAATCGAAGAACGCGCTTCAGACCACGCGCACGGCCAATTCGCCGAGACGCTCGACGCCGACCTTCATCACGTCGCCCTTGACCACCGCGCCGACGCCTTCCGGCGTGCCGGTGAAGATCACGTCGCCCGGTTCGAGGCGGAAGAACTTCGACAGGTCGGCCACCGTTTCCGCGACCGACCAGATCAGGTGCGACACGTCGCTCTTCTGCTTCGTCGCGCCGTTGACCGTCAGCCACAGGCCGGCCTGCTCGAAATGACCGACCTCGCTCGCCGGATGCACGGGGCCAATCGGCGCGGAACGGTCGAACGCCTTGCCGATTTCCCACGGACGGCCCATCTCGCGCATCTTCATCTGCAGGTCGCGGCGCGTCATGTCGAGGCCGACGGCATAACCCCACACGTGCTCGAGCGCGCGCTCGAGCGGAATGTCGGAACCGCCCTTGCCGATCACCGCGACGAGCTCGGCTTCGTAGTGATAGTTCTGCGTTTGCGACGGATACGCCAAATCGAGCGTTTCGCCGTAGGCGACCGGCACGATCGAGTCGGCCGGCTTGCAAAAGAAGAACGGCGGTTCGCGATCGGGATCGAAGCCCATTTCGCGCGCATGGGCCGCGTAGTTGCGGCCGACGCAGTACACGCGGCGTACCGCGAAGCGGGCGTCGCTGCCGGCGACGGGAAGCGCCACCGGCGCTTCGGGCGGGAAAACGTAAGTCATGAACGGCTCCAGCGTAGGCATGAAGGAAGGACCGCGCGCCGCCTTCGCGGCGCGTCGGACGAATCGGGGATATCGGGAGAATCGGGCCACTCGGGCCAATCGGCGGCGTCACTCGCGCGCTTCGCGCAACAGGTTCAGCGCGGACAGCACCGGCCGGTCGGAATAGCTGAACAGCACGCTGTCGGACGAGGCCACCAGCCGCAACCGCGCCCATGACGGCGCGACGAAGATGTCGTGCGGCTCGAATGCGAACGCGTCGCCACCGATGTACGCGGTGCCGCTACCTTCGACGACGCAGTAGATCGTCGCGTCGGTGCTGCGATACGTGCGGCCGTCGAAACCGGCCGGCAGGAACTGCATGAAGGTCGCGATCGTCGGCATCGGCCAGCCGCCCGTCGCGGGATTGACGTAGCGCAGCTTCACGCCGTCCCACGCGTCGAGTTCGCCGTTGCGGTACAGCGCGTCAAGGGCCTCGCGGGTGCGTGCATACGGATAGCTGAACACCGGCGACGTCGGCTCGCTCGCGCGATGGCGCACCGGCACCATGTTGTGGCCGAAGCGCGCGAAGCTGTCGCCTTCCGCGCGGCTGACGGGCTGCTCGGCTTCCGGGTAGTTCTCCGCGAAGCCTGCGTCGAGGTTCCCGACCAGCGGGATGTCGAGCCCGTCGAGCCACACGACCGGCTCGCCGCCGTCTTCCGCCGACGGGTTGCCGTGGTCGTGCCAAGCCCACGACGGCGTGATGATGAAGTCGCCCGGATGCATCGTCGTGCGCTCGCCGTTCACCGCGGTCCACGCGCCCTTGCCCTCGATGATGAAGCGCAGCGCCGACTGCGTATGCCGGTGGCTCGGCGCGATCTCGCCCGGCAGGATCAGTTGCAGGCCCGCGTACAGGCTCGGCGTCATGCTCGACTTGCCGGGCAGCCCCGGGTTCTCCAGCACCAGCACGCGGCGCACGGCTTCTTCCGCGCTGATCACGCCGCCGGCCTGCATCACCAGGTCGCGCACCTGCGCGTACTTCCAGATCGCGGCCTGCGCGGCCGGCTGCGGCGCTTTCGGCACGAGGTTGTGCAGCGACTCCCACAACGGCGCGAGGCGCTGTTCGGCGATCCGTGCGTAATAGTCGGCGCGCGACGTATCCGGGTGTCGGCTGGTCATGATGTCTCCTTGGTGCGGCCGATCGCGGTCGGCGCTGTGTCGGGTCGGGGACCGCGTGCTTCGGTCCGTCAGCGCATTTATATTCGACGCAGACATACCCGGTAAAATGGCGAAATCATCTAATCCATATTATTTTTTATATACCTTCCGACACGGAGCACGCGATGGACTGGACCTACCGGCTGCGATTGCGGCACCTCCAGGTGCTGCTGAGCCTGGCCAGCACGGGCAACCTGAGCCAGTCGGCGGCGGCGCTCGCGACCACCCAGCCCGCGCTGTCGAAATGGCTGAAGGAACTGGAAGAAGACGTCGGGCTGCCGCTGTTCGAACGGCATGCGCGCGGCCTGCGGCCGACGGCCTACGGCGATGCGCTGATCGAGCACGCGCGCCGCGTGGAGGCGCAGCTCGACGTCGCGCGTGACGACATGGCCGCGTTGCGTGAAGGCGGCAGCGGCCTGGTCACGATCGGCACGTCGGGCGTCGCGGCGGCCGATACCGTGCCGCTCGCGGTATCGCAGTTGCTGAAGCGGATGCCGCGCGCGCAGGTGCGGCTCGCGGAGAGCACGATGAACCAGCTGATGCCGCAACTCGCGCGCGGCGAACTCGACATCGTCGTCGGCCGCTCGGGCTCAGCGTCCGTCGATCCGCACCTGCACGCCGAAGCGCTGTACGTCGATCCGGTGGTGTTCGTCGCGCGGCCCGATCATCCGCTCGTCGGCGCGGCCGCTGTCGGCTGGGACGAGGTGCTGGCCCACTCGTGGATCGTCTGGCCGTCCGGCACACCGGTGCACAACGCGCTGCAGGTCGCGCTGACGGCCGCCGGCCGCGTGCAGCCGCCGCATTGCGTCGAATCGAATTCGTCGATCCTGAACCTCACGCTGCTGAACAACACCGACCTGCTGGGCGTCGCGTCGCATCGTGCCGCGCGGCGCTTCGAGCAACTGAACGCGATCCGCATCCTGCCGATGCGGCTCGAGGGACAAGGCGCGGTGTCGATGTACTGGCATCCGGACAGCGCGAATCGCGCGGCCGTGGCCGCCGCGATCGAGTGCCTGCGTGCCTGTGCGGCGCCGCAGGTGGGCGGATGGGAGAAAGTGAAGGTGGAATGAGCGGCGCGGCGGCCCGGCATGAACCGGGCCGTTTCACCGTGGCGCGTCAGGGGCCGTCGCAGGACACCGTGTCGTCCAGCATCAGCGTGCCGACCCGCGCGGGCACGAGCGGCGTGCGCGGGACCGGTGGCGTCCAGCCGAACAGCGCCTGCGCGGCCGCACCGCACACGCGACCCTGGCATGCGCCCATTCCGCAGCGCGTCTGCAGCTTCGCGGCCGTCCAGCCCGGCGCCGGCGCGACCGCGTCGAAGCGCACGTCCTCGCATCGGCACAGCAGCGTATCGGGCTGCGCGAGCCGGCGGATCGGCTCGCGGATCGCGAAGCGTTCGCGCACCGCGTCCGCGAATGCCTGCCAGCGCGCGCGCTGCGCAATCAGCCCGGCTAGCGGTGCCGTCTGCCCGGTGGCCGCGCAGCCGGCGATCTCGCCTTCGACCATCGCCAGTTCGCTGCCGCCAACACCCGTGCACTCGCCTGCGGCGAAACAGCCGTCGCGGCTCGTGCGCTGGTGCGCGTCGACCACGACCGCGCCGTTCTCGATCCGGTAGCCGAGGTGGCTCGGCAGCACGGTGTTCGGCACGAGGCCAAAACCGCACGCGAGCCGGTCGCAGTCGACCTCGAATTCACGCTCGCCCTGCCGGATCCGCACGCGTTCGAGCCGCTTGTCGCCGAATGCTTCCACGACGTGTGCGCCGGGCCGATAGGCGGCCGTGACGAGCTTCGCGGCCTGCGCGAGTTTCGACGGCCAGCGCCACAACCCCGCGCTGAAACCGGCAACATCGCTCCACGCAGCCTGTTCGAGCACGTGCGACACCTGCGCGCCGGCCTGACGGGCCGTCGCCGCGCTCGCGAGCAGCAGCGGGCCGCTGCCGGCGATCACGGTGCGCTGCCCGCGCACGTCGAGACCGTACTTGATCAGCGCCTGCAGGCCGCCCGCGCCGGTCACGCCCGGCAGCGTCCAGCCGGGGAACGGCAGCAGCAGCTCGCGCGCGCCGCAGCACACGATCAGGGTGCGGAATTCGAGCAGGAACCCGCGCTCGTCGTCCTCCAGCAGGAGCGTGCCCGGCTGCGTCTCGGCGACGATGCGCGTGCCCGCCAGATGCGTGACGTTCGGCTGACGCAGCACGGCAAGGCGTTCCGCCGCGGCCGGCACCGGCGTGGCGGCTGCCGCCTGGCGCCAGATCTGCCCGCCCGCGCGCGGGTTGTCGTCGACGATCGCGATCGTCGCGCCGCTTCGTGCGGCGGCCCGCGCGGCCGACAATCCGGCCGGGCCCGCGCCGACGATGGCGACGTCGACGCTGAGTCGTTCCTGTTTCATCGCGTGCGCTCCACCCGCATCCCGTCGCGGCACAGCGTCTGGCAAGCCAGACGACGGCGGCCGTCGATCGTCATCCTGCACTCCTGGCAGATGCCCATACCGCAAAACGGCGCGCGCGCCGCACCCGTGCACGACACGCGCGTCGTGTCGTCGCCGCTCGCCGCGACGGCGGCCGCGACGGTCGCGCCGTCGGCCACCGTCAGCGCGCGGCCGTCCAGATGAATGATCATGAAGAAAGCGCTCCGGCTACGGGGGACGTCGTCAGGAAACGTCCCGGCAAATACGGTTCGATGTCGATGGGCGGCCGTTCGCCGGTCATCAGCGCGGCGACGAGCCGCGCACTGCCCGGCGCGGTCGTCACGCCGAGCCCTTCATGCCCGACCGCGAGCCATACGCCCGGCCGCGCCGGATGCTCGCCGAGCAGCGGCAGACCGTCGGGGCTCGCCGAACGGAAGCCCGTCCATGCGCGAATTCCGTTCAGGTCGGCCAGATCGGGCAGGTACCCGGCCGCGCGGCGCAGCATGCGCGCGAGGACCGGCGGCTCGACGCGCGTGTCCTCGGTGTCGAACTGGCGAGACGAGCCGATCAGCAGTTGGCCGGTAGGCCGCGGCTGGACGTTGAATGCGACCGACGTGCCGTCGCTCGCGTGCGCGCTCGCCGCATAGCCGAGCTCGACGAGCTGGTGCGACACCTGGCCCGGGTAGCGATCGGTGATGAGCAGATGACCCTTCTTCGGGCGCAGCGGCAATTCGGGCAACAGCGTGCGCGCGGCGACGCCGTTCGCGACGACGACGCGCTCCGCGCGCAGCGTGTCGCCGCTCGCGAGCGTCACGCTCGGGCCGTCGACCGCCACCGCGCAATCGCGCCGCAACGTGATGCCCTGCGCGCGCTGCAACAGCCAGCTCGCGGCGACGGGCGCATAGAGAATCGCGTCGCCGGGGATCTTCAGCGCGCCGCCGAGGCCCGCGCGCAGCATCGGCTCCAGCCCCGCGAGCGTCGCCGCGTCGATCAGCTCGCCCGCCACGCCGTGCGCGGCGAGCGTCGCCTGCTTGGTGCGCGCGAGGTCCATCTCGTGCGCATCGGCCGCGAGCCACAGCGTGCCGCAGTTGCGGTAAGCGCAGCCTTCGGGCATCTCGCCGGCGAGCGCGCGCCACAATTCGATCGAGTAATGGCTCAGCGCGAGCTCCGCCGCGTTGTCGTCCATCGCGACGAGGTGCCCCATGCCGGCGCCGGTCGCACCGCCGCTCGCGTCGTCGACGACAAGCACGCGCAGCCCGCGCTGCGCGAGCTCATGCGCACACGCCGCGCCGACGATGCCGGCGCCGATCACGACGACGTCGGTCCGGGTCTCGCTCACGACACGATGCCCCAGCCGAACGGATCGTCTTCCTCGATCAGCAGCGTCGCTTCCGCGCTCAGGTGCGCGCTGCCGCGAATCGTCGGCACGATGCCGCCGTCGGCCTGCGCGTAGCTCGCCTGGAACACGCTGCCGATCACGCTCGCCTGCCGCCACACGACGCCCGGTTCGAGCTTGCCGTCGGCCGCGAGGCACGCGAGCTTCGCGCTCGTGCCGGTGCCGCACGGGGAACGGTCGTACGCATGGCCCGGGCACAGCACGAAGCTGCGGCTGTCGTGCTCGGGATCGTCCGCGAACAGTTCGATATGGTCGATCTCGCCGCCGTTCGCGCCGGTGATGCCCGCGCGTTCGAGCCCTGCACGCACCGCGGACGAATAGGCGGTCAGCGCCGCCACGTTGTCGCCGGCCACGCGCTGGCCGTGATCGCTGATCAGGAAGAACCAGTTGCCGCCCCACGCAATGTCGCCCTTCACGGGACCGTATCCGGGCACATCGACGTCGACGGCCTTCGCATGGCGGTACGCGAGCACGTTGCGCACGCTGACCGACAGGTCATCGTGCAGCGTCGCCTCGACGGTGCCGACCGGCGTTTCGATCTGGTGCACGCCCGGCTCGATGCGGCCCATGTGATGCAGCGTGCGCACGACGCCGATCGTGCCGTGCCCGCACATTCCGAGGTAACCGCTGTTGTTGAAGAAGATCACGCCGGCCGCGGCCTCCGGCGACACGGGTTCGCACAGCAGCGCGCCGACCAGCACATCGCTGCCGCGCGGCTCGAGAATGCATGCGGTGCGATAGCGATCGTGCTCGCGGGCGAGCACGTCGCGGCGCTCGGCCATCGTGCCGTTGCCGAGCGAGGGGAAGCCGGACACGACGAGCCGCGTGGGTTCGCCGCCCGTGTGCGAATCGATGATCTGGATGCGCTTCATCATGAGCCGTCCGAAGTGGGGAAAGGAGCATAGCTTCCTCCGTCACGCGTCCATTCGCTTGTGGCTTTTCGATGAGGACGGCGACGAAATCGGCATAGTCCGGAACGCGTTTCGCGACCCTTGCGGCCACTGTGCCGATTTCGTCATTTTGCTCCGCGATACGGCTCAAGCGTGATGGGTGTTTGCACGGCGATACTGGTTGCACGTCGACGCGCCTGTCGTCGGCCGATACGAAGCAGGAGATTGCAGTGAGCCGAAACGCCATCCAGCTGACCGGAGTTTTCCCCGCCCTCAGCAACCGGTTCGTACCGGGCGCTTCCATCGCTTTCGACGCCGCGCACCGCGCCGAACGGAACCGCGCGAACCGCTGACCGATTTCCCCCCCCGGCGGTGCGACGGCCTCCCCCCGTCGCATCGCCACTTCCGTGTCCGGCATGGCCGGCACGGGCCCGTTCGCCGCGGCGCCAGCCTGCGCCGCACTTGAACTGGCCCCGGCCCGCCCCGGCGGCCGTTCGAACCGGTCGCACGCCGGCCGGCAGGTGTTGCGCCACGGCTCGTCGGAGCGCGGCGCAAGCCACGCCTGCCCCGATATTTCCCAGGAGACAAACCTATGCCAGGTCAAGGCAACACACACCCGTCCGTCTCGCTTTCCCGCTCCGTGCCCGCCGACGGCGGTCACGGCAAGTTCAAGAAGCAGCTGTCGCTGACCGACCTGACGTTCATCGGCCTCGGTGCAATCTTCGGTTCGGGGTGGCTGTTCGCCGCGAGTCACGTGTCGACGATCGCCGGCCCGGCCGGCATCTTCTCGTGGCTGCTCGGCGGCTTCGCGGTGCTGCTGCTCGGCATCGTCTACTGCGAGCTCGGCGCCGCGCTGCCGCGTGCGGGCGGCGTGGTTCGCTACCCGGTGTTCTCGCACGGCCCGCTGCTGGGCTACCTGATGGGCTTCATCACGCTGATCGCGTTCTCCAGCCTGATCGCGATCGAAGTGGTCGCCGCGCGCCAGTATGCTGCAGCGTGGTTCCCGGGCCTCACCAAGGCGGGATCGAGCGACCCGACGACGATCGGCTGGCTCGTGCAGGCCGCGCTACTGTGCTTCTTCTTTTATCTGAACTATTCGAGCGTGAAGACGTTCGCGAAGGCGAACAACATCATCAGCATTTTCAAGTTCATCGTGCCGCTGTCGGTGATCGCGGTGCTGTTCACGTTCTTCAAGCCCGCCAACCTCACCGCGCACGGTTTCGCGCCGTTCGGCATGCCGGGCATCGAGATGGCCGTGTCGGCCGGCGGCATCATCTTCGCGTATCTCGGCCTCACGCCGATCGTGTCGGTCGCGAGCGAAGTGCGGAATCCGCAGCGCACGATCCCGATCGCGCTGATCCTCTCGATCCTCCTGTCCACGCTGATCTACGTGCTGCTGCAGCTCGCGTTCATCGGCAGCATCCCGACCGACATGCTGGCCGCCGGCTGGCACGACGTGAGCAAGGCCTTCTCGCTGCCGTACCGCGACATCGCGCTCGCGCTCGGCGTGGGCTGGCTCGCGGTGATGGTGGTCGCCGACGCGATGATCTCGCCGAGCGGCTGCGGCAACATCTACATGAACGCGACGCCGCGCGTCGTCTACGGCTGGGCGAAGACGGGCACGTTCTTCAAGGTGTTCACGCGCGTCGACGAAGCATCGGGCATCCCGCGTGCGGGCCTGTGGCTCACGTTCGGCCTCGCGATCTTCTGGACCATGCCGTTCCCGTCGTGGGAAGCGCTGATCAACATCGTGTCCGCCGCGCTGGTGCTGAGCTATGCGGTCGCGCCCGTGTCGGTCGCCGCGCTGCGCCGCACCGCGCCCGGCCTGCCGCGGCCGTTCCGCGCGGTGGCGTTCGGCATCACCGGCCCCGCGTCGTTCGTGATCGCCGCGCTGATCGTCTACTGGTCGGGCTGGGGCACGGTGTCCTGGCTGCTCGGCCTGCAGATCGTCATGTTCGTCATCTATCTCGCGTGCCGCCGCTGGGTGCCGACCGCGCACCTGAACCTCGCCGAGCAGGTGCGTTCGTCCGCGTGGCTGATCGCGTTCTATGCGGCCATGATCGTGCTGTCGTACTTCGGCGGCTTCGGCGGCACGGGCCAGCTCGCGCATCCGTACGACACGGTCGTCGTCGCGGCCGTCGCGCTTGTCATCTATTACTGGGGCGCCAACACCGGCATCCGTTCCGACAAGCTGCAGCTCGACGACGACGAAGACTGACACACCCGCGTTCCCCATTTCACTCCGGCCGGGTGCACCACGCCCGGCCCCGCATTTTCCGAGGAAAACCCATGCAACTCACAGGTCAGCTCCTGATCGGCCAGTCGGCCATCGCCGGACAGAACGGCACCCTTCACGCGATCGCCGCCGCAACCGGCGAACCGCTCGAACCCGCGTTCGGCGGCGCGAGCCTGCACGACCTGGAGACGGCCTGCGCGCTCGCCGACGAAGCCTTCGACACGTATCGCGAGACGCGCCCCGAGCAGCGCGCCGCGCTCCTCGATGCAATCGGCCGCAACATCATGGCGCTCGGGGACGACCTGATCGAGCGCTGCGTCACCGAAACGGGCCTGCCGCGCGCACGCATCGAAGGCGAACGCGGGCGCACGGTCGGCCAGCTCGCGCTGTTCGCGTCGCTCGTGCGCGACGGCGGTTACGTCGACGCGCGCATCGATCCGGCCCGCCCGGACCGCAAGCCGCTGCCGCGCGTCGACCTGCGCCTGCGCAACGTCGCGATCGGGCCGGTTGCCGTATTCGGCGCGTCGAACTTCCCGCTCGCGTTCTCGGTCGCGGGCGGCGATACCGCGTCGGCACTCGCCGCCGGCTGCCCGGTGATCGTCAAGGCGCACTCCGCGCATCCGGGCACGTCCGAGCTTGTCGGCCGCGCGATCCAGCAGGCCGTGCGCGAATGCGGGCTGCCGGCCGGCGTGTTCTCGCTGCTGTTCGACGCGTCGCGCGAAATCGGCCAGGCGCTCGTCGCTGATCCGCGCGTCAAGGCCGTCGGTTTCACCGGCTCGCGCCGCGGCGGCGTCGCGCTGATGAACATCGCGGCCGCGCGCCACGAGCCGATTCCGGTCTATGCGGAAATGAGCTCGATCAACCCGGTGCTGCTGTTCCCGGCCGCGCTCGACGCGCGCCACGATGCGATCGCGCCGCAGTTCGTCGCATCGCTCACCCTCGGCGCCGGCCAGTTCTGCACCAACCCGGGCCTCGTGCTCGCGGTCGATGGCCCCGCGCTGCGCGCGTTCGAAGCCGCGGCGGCCACTGCCGTGCAGGCGAGCGCCGCGCAGACGATGCTGACGCCGCACATCCACGCGAGCTATGCGCAAGGCGTGGCCGCGCTGAGCACGCACGACGCGGTCGAACTGCTGGCGCAAGGCATGGAAGGCAGCCGCTACCAGGCGCGCGCGGCGCTGTTCGCGACCTCGGCGGACGCATTCATCGCCCACCCCGAACTGCGCGACGAAGTGTTCGGCCCCGCGTCGCTCATCGTGCGCTGCCCCGATGCCGACACGCTGCACCGCGTGCTGAAATCGCTCGAAGGCCAGTTGACGATCGCCGCGCATCTCGCCGGCGGCGACGCCGCGCTGTTCGCCGCGCTGCGCCCGACGCTCGAGCGCAAGGCCGGCCGCATTCTCGTCAACGGCTTCGGCACGGGCGTCGAGGTCGGTCATGCGATGGTGCACGGCGGCCCGTTCCCGGCCACGTCCGACACGCGCACGACGTCGGTCGGCGCACGCGCAATCGAGCGTTTCCTGCGCCCCGTGTCGTACCAGGACGTGCCGGACGCGCTGCTGCCCGACGCCATCCGCAACGGCAACCCGCTGAACGTGCCGCAACGCATCGACGGCGTGCCCGCACCGCGGGAAGCGCGCGATGTCTGAGCCGCTCGCCGAAGTCGTCCTGTCGCTCGATGAGGTTCATGCGCTCGCGCTGCGGGTGCTGACGCACCACGGGATGTCCGATGCGCACGCGCGGGCGATCGCGGGTGTGATCACGCAGGGCCAGCGCGACGAGTGCCACTCGCACGGCGTGTACCGGCTGCTCGTGTGCGTGCGCTCGCTGAAGAAGGGCAAGGTCGACCCGCAAGCCGTGCCGACGTTGCGCCGGCTATCGTCGTCGATCGTCGCGGTCGACGCCCATCGCGGCTTCTCGCTGCTGAGCTTCGAAACCGGCCTGCCGGTGCTCGTCGAGATGGCCAAGCAGCACGGGATCGCCGCGATGGCGATCAACCACTGCTACCACTTCTCGGCGCTGTGGCCCGAGGTCGAGGCGATCGCCGCCGAGGGGCTGGTCGGCATCGCGATGAACCCGAGCCACAGCTGGGTCGCGCCGGAAGGCGGCCGCGAGCCGGTGTTCGGCACGAACCCGATCGCGTTCGCATGGCCGCGCCCGGACGGCGTGCCGTTCGTATTCGATTTCGCGACGAGCGCGATCGCGCGCGGCGACATCGAGCTGCATGCAAAACAGGGCAAGGCGATCCCGCCGCACTGGGCGATCGGCCCCGACGGCCAGCCGACCACCGATCCGAAGGCCGCACTGCAGGGCGCGATGCGCACGTTCGGCGGGCACAAGGGCTCGGCGCTCGCGGCGATGGTCGAGCTGCTCGGCGGCGCGCTGATCGGCGACATGACGAGCCAGGAGTCGATGGACTTCGACGAAGGCGTCGGCGCGACGCCGTGCCACGGCGAGCTCGTGATCGCGTTCGACCCGAAAGTGTTCCTCGGCGACGACCTCGACGCGGGCCTCGCGCGCGGTGAGCGGATGTTCGCATCGATCACCGGACAAGGCGCGCGGCTGCCGTCGCAACGGCGCTTCGACGCCCGCGCGCGCAGCATTGCGCACGGCGTGCGGATTCCGAAGGCCTTGTACGACGAAATCCTGACGCTGCTCGACTGACGCACGATCGCGAGGCGCGGCTTCATCGCCGGCAGGACGGGCGATGAAGCCGTCGTCCGGTTCGACCGGCGTGTCCCGCGCCTGCATCCTGGCGCCCCACCCGGCGCCCGCTCGCCCGTGCCTGCGGGCGCCGCACGCCCGGCGGCTGTGGGATAATCGTCGGGTTTGCCCAGGGCGCAGCTCAAGAGGTTGTTCGCACGGGCGCGCGAGAGGCCTCTATTCCCGTGCCTCCACCCTTTTCCGCGATATTTCTTCAGCCATCATCATGCCCACATACCGTTCCAAAACCTCCACCGCCGGCCGCAACATGGCAGGTGCGCGCTCGCTGTGGCGCGCCACCGGCATGAAAGACGACGATTTCTCGAAACCGATCATCGCGGTCGTCAACTCGTTCACGCAGTTCGTGCCCGGGCACGTGCACCTGAAGGATCTCGGCCAGCTCGTCGCGCGCGAGATCGAGGCCGCCGGCGGCGTCGCGAAGGAATTCAACACGATCGCGGTCGACGACGGCATCGCGATGGGCCATGACGGCATGCTCTATTCGCTGCCGAGCCGCGACATCATCGCCGACTCGGTAGAGTACATGGTGAACGCGCACTGCGCGGACGCGATGGTGTGCATCTCGAACTGCGACAAGATCACGCCGGGGATGCTGATGGCCGCGATGCGCCTCAACATCCCGGTGATCTTCGTGTCGGGCGGCCCGATGGAAGCCGGCAAGACGCGCCTCGCGAACCCGATCACCAAGACCGTCGAACTGAAGAAGCTCGACCTCGTCGACGCGATGGTGATCGCGGCCGACCAGTCGTATTCGGATGCCGACGTCGCCGAAGTCGAGCGCTCGGCCTGCCCGACCTGCGGCTCGTGCTCGGGCATGTTCACCGCGAACTCGATGAACTGCCTGACCGAAGCGCTCGGCCTGTCGCTGCCCGGCAACGGCACGGTCGTCGCGACGCACGCGGATCGCGAGCAGCTGTTCAAGCGCGCCGGCCGCCGCATCGTCGAGCTGACCCGCCAGCACTACGAGCAGGACGACATGCGCGTGCTGCCGCGCTCGGTCGGCTTCAAGGCGTTCGAGAACGCGATGACGCTCGACATCGCGATGGGGGGTTCGACCAACACGATCCTGCACCTGCTGGCGATCGCGCGGGAAGCCGGCATCGACTTCACGATGAAGGACATCGATCGCCTGTCGCGCATCGTGCCGCAGCTGTGCAAGGTCGCGCCGAACACGAACAAGTACCACATCGAGGACGTGCACCGTGCGGGCGGCATCATGGCGATCCTCGGCGAACTCGAGCGCGCCGGCAAGCTGCACACCGACGTGCCGACCGTGCACGCGCCGACGCTGAAGGATGCGCTCGACCAGTGGGACATCGTCCGCACGGAAGACGAAGCGGTCCGCACGTTCTACCTCGCCGGCCCGGCCGGGATCCCGACGCAGGTCGCGTTCAGCCAGAACACGCGCTGGCCGAGCCTCGACCTCGACCGCGCCGAAGGCTGCATCCGCTCGTACGAGCACGCGTTCTCGAAGGAAGGCGGCCTGGCCGTGCTGACCGGCAACATCGCGCTCGACGGCTGCGTGGTGAAGACGGCCGGCGTCGACGAAAGCATCCTCGTGTTCGAGGGCTCGGCTCACGTGACCGAATCGCAGGACGAAGCGGTCGAGAACATCCTGAACGACAAGGTCAAGGCCGGCGACGTGGTGATCGTGCGCTACGAAGGCCCGAAGGGCGGCCCCGGCATGCAGGAAATGCTGTACCCGACGAGCTACATCAAGTCGAAGGGCCTCGGCAAGGCATGCGCGCTGCTGACGGACGGCCGGTTCTCGGGCGGCACGTCCGGCCTGTCGATCGGTCACTGCTCGCCGGAAGCGGCAGCGGGCGGCGCGATCGGCCTCGTACGCGACGGCGACAGGATCCGCATCGACATCCCGAACCGGACGATCGACGTGCTGGTGTCGGATGAGGAACTCGCGCGTCGCCGCGAAGAGCAGAACGCGAAGGGCTGGAAGCCGGCGCAACCGCGCCCGCGCAAGGTGTCCGCTGCGCTGAAGGCCTATGCGAAGCTGGTGATGTCGGCCGACAAGGGCGCCGTGCGCGACCTGTCGCTGCTCGATGACTGACACCGGGCGACGGGCCGCGCGAACGGCCCGTCTGCGTGAACCAGAAGCCGCTCTCCGGAGCGGCTTTTTTTCGTCCGGCGCCGGCCCGAAGCAGCGGCACCCGTGCCGCCAATCGATCAATGACGAAACTCGTCGGTGCCGCCCAATCCGGCTCCAGCGCCGCCGCCGCGGTTACCGCCGCCGCCGTGATTCCCGCCGCTGTTTCCACCGCCTTGCGGCCGTGCGCCGTAACCGCCGCCGCCGCCCTGCTGGTACGTCGGCGGCGCCATCATCCGCGCCGCGCCCCCGCTGGGGGCGGGCGGCTGCGCCGGCGGCGGCGCGGGCTGACGAGCGCCGGGCATCGGCGCAGGCGCGGCCTGCGGCGCCGGCGCGCGGTTCGGGCCGTTCCAGCCGCCGCGCGTGGCCGACGGCCGCGCATCATGCCGCTCCGGTGGCGCACCGCCCGGCGCGCGCTGGATCGGCCCGCCCGGCTGCGGGTGCCCGTAGGCGGGCGGCATCCCGCCGGGGCCGATGCGCGGCTCGGCACGACGCTCCCAGCGGTCGCGATCGTGAAACCACGGCCGATGGCGGTAATAGCGATCCCAGTACGCGCCGATCGCAAACCCGGTCACCGGCACGCCGATGATCGCGCCGTATTCGAGCAACGGCACGTAATTGCCCTGGTACGGATAGTCGAGCTGCTCCGCGTCGATCCAGCCGCGCACGCCCGGCAGCGCGACGTCGCACCACGAGTAGTCGCTCAGGCAACCGAACACGTCCAGCGCGGTGCCGGGCGGAATCTGTGCGACGACCGGATAATCGGGTGCCGGCCCCGCATAGATTTCGGCCGGCGAGTTCGTGTAGGCGCTGCTTTGCGCGTCGGCGACGCCCGGCACCGCGGCGATGCCGAACAGGACGACGCAGAGACTGCGGATGATCGTGTTGCTCATGATGCTCTCCCGCGCGGTGCCACCGCGCGTCATTCAGTGTCGATGGCCCCCGCCCCAATGGCCGCCTCCCCAGTGGCCGCCGCCCCACGGACGGTGCCAGTACCCGCCCCGGTAGCCGCCGCCCCAATGCCCCCAGAAACCGAGGCCAATCGAGACGGGCGGCCCATACCAGCCCGGGTAGTACCCGGGATAGTAGGCCGGGTAAGGCACGTAGGCCGGCGCGAGATACACCGGGGCCGGTACGTAGGTGTTATCGTCTGCCGGCGGCGGCATCGCGGGCGTCGGCGGCGCGACCGGTCCGGCGGTTGCCGGCGCCACCGGGATCTCGCGCTGCGACACCGTGGCAGGCACGGGTGCGTAATACGGCGCATAGCCGTATGGGCCGGTGTAATAACAGCCGCTCAGCGCGAGCATGGCCAGCGCCATGACGGCAGGCCGCGCGGCGGGAATCGGGTTCATTCGAGGCTCCGCAGGGAATGGCGCGTCGCCGCGTGGCGCGCGCCTGACTCTAGCTTACGTCCCCTGCATATTTCTGCGGGTTTGATCCGTTACTTTTTGTTTCGCGGCAACGAAGAACGGGGCGCGACCGAGCGGGCATGCCGCATGCTCGCGCGTCAGCCGCACCGGCGTTGAAGTTGGCGCAAATGCCCTCAAGTTGGATATCGAGTCAGGCTGGCCGGCGCGGACGGGCGTTCGCGGCCCCCGGGAGCCTGAAACCCGCGGACTTCGGCCCGCCCAGACAGGAACGCGGCTCGCGCCGCCATCGACATGACTACGCCACGCCCCACGCTTCGGGCGGACACGCCCCTCGATCCGATCATCCAGTTGCTGGCGCTTGCCGGCGAACAGGGTTATCTGACGCACGCCGACCTCGTCGACGCGCTGCCGCCGGAAAGCGACAGCCCCGACGCGCTCGACGTCGTGCGCGCCGCGCTTGCGGACATCGGCATCGCCGTGCTCGACGAACCCGCCGCGCCGGCGCCGTTCGCGGGCGCGGCACCGGTCGACGTCGATCGCGACGCCCTCGACGAGGGCCGCGCGCTGCTCGGCGATCTCGCCCGCGGCACCGGTGCATCGACCGATCCGCTCGCGCTCTACATGCGGCGCATCCATGCGGTGCCGCTGCTCAAGCGCGAGGACGAAATCGTGCTTGCCCGCGAGATCGAAACCGGCCGCCATCAGATCCTGCACGCGCTCGCCGGCTATCCGGCGGCCGTCGAGGCGCTGCTGGCGCGCCATGCCGCAACGCGTTCAACCGGCGCGGCCGCCAACGAAGGCGATGACGTCGACGACGGCGGAGGCGACACGCCGGCACCTGCGCGCTACGACACGCTGTATGACGCGATGGCGGCCGTGCGCGACGCATTGCACGCGCAGGGCTGCCGTTCGGCCGAGTATCGCGACGCGCGTAACCGTCTGGCCGCGCTGCTCGGTTCGCTCGCATGGGTTGCACCGGCCGTCGACGAAGCGAGCCGCGTCTTGCGCGCACTCGCCGCCGCACCGGTCGCAGCCGGGACGGATGCCCCCGCGTGCGCCGACGCCGCGTGCTTCGACCCGGTCGCGCGGCGCGCGCTCGGCGCCGCGCTGAGCGACGGCCAGCAAAAAGTGCGCGACGGTACGCGCGCGATGCTCGAGGCGAACCTGCGCCTCGTGTTGTCGATCGCGCGCAAGTACATGAACCGCGGTGTCGACCTGCCCGATCTCGTGCAGGACGGCTGCCTCGGCCTGATGCGCGCGATCGAGAAATTCGAATACCGGCGCGGCTTCAAGTTCTCGACCTACGCGACCTGGTGGATCCGGCAGGCGGTCGCGCGCGCGGTGGCCGACCGCTCGCGCACGATCCGCGTGCCCGTGCACGTCGGCGACCAGTACCAGCGCGTGCAACGCCATGCGCTGCGCGTGCGCCAGCGCACGGGCCGCCGCGCGACGCCGGCCGAACTCGCGGCCGAGACCGGGCTCGCCGAGGACAAGTTGCGCGCGGTGCTCGCGCTGCCGGCCGAGCCGCTGTCGCTCGACACGCCGCTGCCCGACGCGGATACCGGACTGGTCGACCTGCTCGAGGACCAGGCATCGGCGAGCCCGTTCGAGCGTCTGGCGGACACGCGCATGCGCGAATGCGTGACGTCGCTGCTGCGCTCGGTCACGCCGGCCGAGGCTGACGTGCTGCGCCGGCGGTTCGGCCTCGGCGGTGCCGAACCCGACACCTACGATGCGATCGCGCAGGACGCGGGGATGTCGCGCGAACGTGTGCGGCAGATCGAGAAGCGCGCGCTCGCCACGCTGCGCATGGCCGCGGAGGCCGAGGGCGCGCAGTCGTTCCTCGACGCGTAACGGGTCGCACGTTCGTGCCGCACGCCGGCACGAACGTGCGCGGACCGGTCCCGCCCGTGCAACGTTTGCCATTGATGCGCATCAAATTTTGCTCGTCGCTTGCCGTGACAATGTGCTGAAATAACACTTGGACCCGGGGCGTTGCGCGCCGTGTCCGTTCCGTTTGCACATATCCAGGCTCCGCACATGCAAACGACCATCGGCCAAACACACGAGGAAAACCGGCAGATCGCGGCCTGCTTGAGCGAGGCCGCGCAGTTGCTTGCCGACCAGGGCGCGAATCCTTATCGGGTGGCCGCCTACCGCGCATCGGCCGATACGATCGAGTCGCTCGAAGACGGTATCCGCACGCGGTTCGACGCGGGCGGCGTCGATGCGCTCGGCGCACTGCCGGAAATCGGCACGGGCGTCGCGCAGGCGATCGCCGAACTGCTGGTGACCGGACGCTGGCGGCTGCTCGACCGGCTGCGCGGCGACGCGGAGCGCACGTCCGCATTCGAAGCCGTGCCGGGCATCGGCCACGCGCTCGCGCTGCGGATTCACGACCAATTGCACATCGATACGCTCGAGGAGCTTGAACGCGCGGCCCGCAGCGGCCGACTCGATGCGATTCCGGGCGTCGGCCCGCGGCGCGCGGCCGGCATCCGCGCGGCGCTCGACGACGTGCTGAGCCGGCGCCGGCGCTGGCAAGGCCACGCGCGCGACGCCAGCCTCGGCACCGAGCCGCCGGTCGAACTGCTGCTTTACATCGACCGCCTGTACCGCAACAAGGCCGCCGCCGGCATCCTGCCCACGCTCGTGTCACGTCGGCTGAACGCGGACGTGAGCATTCAGCCGCCCGTGATGCACATGACGAAAGGCGGCTGGCATTTCACCGCGCTGTGCCCGTATCCCGTGCGTCCGCAGGCGTCCGGTCGCACTGCGGACTGGGTCGCGCTCTACTTCTACGATGCGTTGCAATGCGAGAACCAGCGGACCGTCGTCACCGAAACGCTCGGCTCGCTCGTCGGCAAACGCATCGTGCGCGGACGCGAGATGGAATGCCGCGTGTATTACGCGGGATGAGTCGCTCGGGAGGCCAGCCGCAGCAGTACGGCCGCCCCGTGGCACGCTCGAGCGCCCACGCTTCGACAAACCGGACCGCCTGACCGCTTACGCGCCTTCCGCCTTCGTGCGGCGCGCCGGATGACGATGCGCCACGATGCGCAACAGCTTGCGGAACGACGGACACTCGAGATGACTCGGCGCCGGGCAGACGGCCGCGTGCCGCAACGCGTCGCGCACCGCGCCGAGACGGCGGATCGTGCGATCGAGCTCGTCGGCCTTGTCGTCGAGCTTCGCGCGATCGATCGCGGGCCGGCCGTCCGCGCCGAACATCGCGAGGATGTCGTCCAGCGAAAAGCCGGCCTCGCGGCCGAGCGCGATCAGCGCAAGACGCTCCAGCACCGACTCGTCGTACTGGCGCCGCAGCCCGTGACGGCCGTTCGGCGCGATCAATCCCTTTTCCTCGTAGTAGCGCAGCGTCGACGCGGGCAATCCCGAGCGGCGCGCGACTTCGGCGATGTCCAGACGGCTCATGCTCGATCTCAAGTGAACTTGAAGTTGCAACATGGCCGCTCGACTCGTTCGACACAAGCCTGGACCGCCATGCCCCCGCCGAAACCGACTCGCGTCCCGACGTCCCGACACGCCGCGTCGCCGCGACCGTTCGGGCTGGCGGCGCTGGGTCGTCGAGCACCGCGCACCGCGTTCATTCGCCGCCGCTGTCGATCAGGTTGTGGCGCACGCGCCCGAGCAGGCGCACGAGCGTGTCGCGCTCGTCGCGCGTGAAGCCGCGCAACCCGTCGTCGGTGACAGTGTCGCCCACCTCCAGCATCTGCGGAAAGATGTCACGCGACTTGTCGGTCAGCCGGATCACGAACGCGCGGCGATCGTCGTCGTTCGCGATGCGTTCGATCCACCCGCAGCCTTCCATCCGGTCGAGCAGCCGCGTCAGCGAGATCGGCGTGATCTCGAGCCATTCCGCGAGCCGTGCCTGATTCATCTCGCCCTTCCACGTCAGGTATGCGAGGACGCGGCTTTGCGCGCGCGTCAGTCCGAGGCGCTTCGCGCGTCGGTCGAACAGGCGTCCTTGCAGACGGGCCACATCGGAAATCAGGTAGCCGATCCGGTTCTCGTAAGTCTTGTCCATGCGGCGATTATAGGGGCAGGCCGGGAATCGCCCACGGCTCGGGTCAAGCGATGAGCACGAATATAATAAGCGTGCTTATAATTCGAGCCATACCGGATCGCCGCCCACGGCGACTGCCCCACGGAGACACCCCGCTTGAATCCCGCCGCCGCCGACGCCGCCTCGCCGCCCGCCCTCAACCGGCCGATGCTGACCCTGTCGATCATGCTCGCGACGCTGATCCAGACCCTCGACGGCACGATCGCGAACGTCGCGCTGCCGCATATGCAGGGCACGCTGTCCGCGTCGCAGGACGAAATCACCTGGGTACTGACCTCCTACATCGTCGCCGCGGCGATCGCGACGCCGCTGACCGGCTGGCTTTCCGATCGCCTCAGCATGAAGCGGCTGCTGACGCTCTCGATCGCGGGCTTCACGATCGCGTCCGCGCTGTGCGGGCTGTCCGAGTCGCTCGTGCAGATCGTCGGCGCGCGGCTGCTGCAGGGCGTGTTCGGCGCCGCGCTGGTGCCGCTGTCGCAGTCGATCCTGCTCGACATCAATCCACGCGAGAAACAGGGCCAGGCGATGGCGATCTGGGGGATGGGCGTGATGGTCGGCCCGATCCTCGGCCCGACGCTCGGCGGCTGGCTCACCGACAGCTACAACTGGCGCTGGGTATTCTTCATCAACGTGCCGATCGGCGCGTTCGCGCTGGCCGGCGTGCTGACCTTCCTGCCGGCGCGCGCGCCGCGCCCGCACGTGAAATTCGATGCGTTCGGCTTCGCGACGCTCGCGCTCGCGATCGGCGCGTTCCAGGCGATGCTCGACCGCGGCGAACAGCTCGACTGGTTCGGCTCGTACGAAATCCGCATCGAGGCGCTCGTCGCCGCCCTCGCCTTCGCGTTCTTCCTCGTGCATACGGCCACCGTCAGCAAGGCGTCGTTCTTCAAGTCGGAGCTGCTGCGCGACCCGAACTTCGCGACCGGCACGCTGTTCATCTTCGTCGTCGGCGCGGTGCTGTACGCGACGCGCGCGCTGTTGCCGCCGATGCTGCAGAACCTGATGGGCTATCCGGTCGCGACGACGGGCCTCGTCACCGCGCCGAGCGGCGCCGGCACGATGATCGCGATGCTGTTCGTCGGGCGCTTGTTGAAATACGTGGATGCGCGTGCGCTGCTGTTCGCCGGGCTGGCGATTTCCGCGCTCGCGCTGTGGCAGATGATGCAGTACACGATCGTGCTGTCCGAGGCGGACATCGTGTGGCCCGGGGTGGTCCAGGGCTTCGGGCTGGGGCTCGTGTTCGTGCCGCTGAGCGCGCTGTCGTTCTCGACGCTGCAGCCGGAGCTGCGCGCGGACGGCACGGCCACCTACAGCCTGATGCGCAACATCGGCAGCAGTATCGGCATCTCGATCGTGCAGACGCTGATGACGCGCAACACGCAGGTCGCGCATGCCGACCTCGCGACCCACATCACGCCGTTCGCCCCGGCCGTGCAGGCGATGGCCGGCAGCCACGTCGACATCGCGCTGCTCGACCGCACGATCAACCAGCAGGCCGCGATGATCGCCTACCTGAACGACTTCAAGCTGATGTTCGTCGCGACGCTGCTGATGATCCCGCTGTTGCTGCTGATCCGCCCGCCGCAGAAAACGGCGAGCGCCGACATCGCGCACGCGGCGATGGATTGACGATGCGACGGGCGCATGCCCGCCGCGGGCCGCAACGTCAGGCCTTCATCGTCCCGGTGCGCACGTAGCGTTCGTGCCACGACAGCGCCTCGGCGAGCAGGTGCGGCGTGTGCTTGCCGAAGCTCTCGCGCGACGCGCGCTCGAAGTAGTCCTCGAGCATCGGCCGGTAGTCGGGATGCGCGCAGGTCGCGATGATCTTGCGTGCGCGCTGCTTCGGCGACAGGCCGCGCAGGTCGGCGAGCCCCTGCTCGGTGACGACCACCGCGACGTCATGCTCGGTATGGTCGACGTGGCTCGCCATCGGCACGATCCGCGAGATCGCGCCGCCCTTCGCGGTGCTGGCCGACATGAAGCACGACAGATAGCCGTTGCGGGCGAAGTCGCCCGAGCCGCCGATGCCGTTCTGGATCTTCGTGCCCATCACGTGCGTCGAGTTCACGTTGCCGTAGATGTCGGCTTCGATCATCCCGTTCATCGCGATGCAGCCGAGGCGGCGCACGAGTTCCGGATGGTTGCTGATCTCCTGCGGGCGCAGCAGGATCTTTTCGCGGAACGTCGCGATCTCGTCGGCGAATCGCTGCACGGCGGCCGGGCTCAGCGACAGCGCCGTGGCCGACGCGAAGCTCAGCGTGCCGTCGTCGAGCAGGTCGAGCATGCCGTCCTGGATCACTTCGGTGTACGCGGTCAGGTTCGAGAAGCCAGCCGAGCTCAGTTCCGCGAGCACCGCGTTCGTGATGTTGCCGACGCCCGACTGCAGCGGCAGCAGGTTTTCCGGCAGGCGGCCGCGCTTCACTTCGTGGCGCAGGAAGTCGATCAGCTGATGCGCGATCTGTTTCGACGTGGCGTCCGGTGCGGAGAACGCATTGCTGCGGTCCGGCGCGTCGGTCTCGACGATCGCGACGATTTTCTCCGCCGGGCAGCGCAGGTACGGCTCGCCGATCCGGTCGTCGCTTTTCGTCAGCGGAATCGGCTTGCGGTGCGGCGGCAGCGCGGTGCCGTAATAGACGTCGTGCATCCCGTCGAGACCGAGCGGCTGGCGCGAGTTGACTTCGAGGATCACGTGCTTCGCCTGCTCGAGCCACGTCTTGTTGTTGCCGATCGACGCGGACGGAATCAGCAGCCCGTCCTCGCGGATGCCCGCGACTTCGACGATCGCGACGTCGAGGTCGCCGTACAGCCCGAACCAGGCGTATTGCGCGACGTGGCTCAGGTGGACGTCCTGGTAGTCGACTTCACCGGCGTTGATCTTGTCGCGCAGCGTCGGGTCGGACTGGTACGGCAGGCGCATCGAGATGCCGTTGGTGCGGGCGAGCGCGCCGTCGAGTTCCGGCGCGGTCGATGCGCCCGTCAGCACGTTGATCCGGAAGTCCTCGCCGCGCGCGTGGGCCGCGTCGATGTGGGCGGCGAGCGCGGCGGGCACGGCCTTCGGATAGCCCGAGCCGGTGAAGCCGCTCATGGCGACGGTCATGCCGGGACGGATCAGCGCGGCAGCTTCGTCGGCGGTGCGGACGAGCGAACGCAGGGCGGGAGCGAGGATGCGTGAAGAAGACATGGCTGTATATCTGACGCTTTTGGTCTGTCGTTGACGTCGCGGGGGGGTGTCTCCTGAGCGACGCGAAGCCCTTGGGGCCGCGAGGGGCGGCCCGGCACCACGGGCACGGTCGGAGTATCGCAGACGTCATCGCCGCGAAATGTCCGCTGGATGCAAAAGATACTTGCTGAATGCACCGGGTATCGAACGACAGTTCTGTGACAGCCGCAAACGCATGCGTCCGAAAGGTGCGCGAAAGCGGACCGCCAGTTTGCCGCGCGAAAATTACGAACGGCTGAACGTCAATCGGCCGATACCCTTCCAGATTAGTCACATCAACGCGAAGAATCTGCATGCGATGGCCGGTCGTTGATCGACGCGGCTGATTGTCGCCCGACACGGCTTTTGCAGGCCTGATGCACATCAACGCTCCGACGCGTGCGAATCGCCGCCAAACCCGCGTGCAAGGCCCGTCAGCCCTTGACAGCCGCGTGATGCGAACCACACTGGATCAGGTAAGGTCCGCCTGTGCGAACGCCGTGTCGCGCATCCGGTTTGCAACCTGCCGATGTCCGGAATGCGCGGTAACACTCCCGTATGTCAGGACATTGGTCGAATAAAAAGCAACAAATTACAATTCCGTATATATTTCGCCGATGGACCAAAGAAAAACCTCTACACGTTCCGAACCGCCCCTGCCGCGCACCTGGGATGCACGGCTCGCGCGCGCGCTCGTCCGGCCGCTGATCGACACGCCCGTTACCCCGAATCACCTCACCACCCTTCGTCTGCTGATCGGCCTCGCCGGTGCCTGGTGCCTTGCGCAAGGCGGTTTCGGCTGGAGCAACGCGGGCGCATTCCTGATCGTGCTGTCGAACTTCGTCGACCACACCGACGGCGAACTCGCGCGCATCAGCGGCAAGTCCAGCAAGATCGGTCACTTTTACGACCTCGCGGCCGACGCGCTCGTGACGGTCGCGCTGTTCGTCAGCATGGGGCTCGGCATCGTCGCCCAGGGCGGCCAGATGGCCGCGTCGCCGGTACTGCTCGGCGCGCTGGCCGGCGCAGCCGTCGCGCTGATCTTCTTCCTGCGCATGCGGATCGAATCGATCGCCGGCAAGGCCGGCACCAAGCAGGCGTTCGCCGGCGGCTTCGAGACGGAAGACGTGCTCTACCTGCTGCCGATCGTGACGCTCGTCGACGGCGTCCAGCCGTTCCTGCTCGCGGCATCGATCGGCGCCCCGCTGTTCGCCGCGTGGGTCGTGATCGACTGGTGGCGCATCGTTCGGCGCGGCAACCTTCCGCACGAAAACACCGAGCAGCCCCAGGTTTTCGTGTCCCGCTCGGGGGGCCTGGCGCGCAGCGACAGGTCCGGGGGCGCTCAAAGTTCAACTGAAATCCAGGCTTCCAAATGACTCCTAGCACGCGCGACGACTCCGTGCTGAGCCCGGCACGCCCCGCGCCTGCGCGCGCGGCAGCGGCCGATCCCGATCGCACCGTGGCCGACTGCGTCGGCCGTCTCGACCTCGCGCGCCTGCGCGGCGACTACACGCGCCAGGGGTCGTTCCTGTATCTCGACGCATTCCTCCCGGCCGACGCGCACGCGAAGCTCGCGGCCGCCGCCCGCGCGATGCAGGCGGGCCTGAACCGCAATTACCTGCCCGGCCACAAGCAGGGCGGCAGCGTGAGCCGGCACACGATCGACGAACAGGCGCCGTACATCGCCGAGCTGTACCGGTCGAAGGCGCTGATCGGTTTCCTCGAGAAGATCACCGGCGACAAGCTGATGCTGTCGCCGGACGACGATCCGCACGCATACGCGCTGTACTACTACACGAAGCCGGGCGACCACATCGGCTGGCACTACGACACGTCGTACTACGACGGCCGCCGCTACACGCTGCTGATCGGCGTGATCGACGAGTCGTCGTGCCGGCTCGACTACGAGCTGCATACGCGCAATCCGGACGTGCCCGACGAGCCGGGCTCCGTGCAGATCGCCGACGGCGGCATCGTGCTGTTCGACGGCGACAAGCTGCGCCATCGCGTCACGCCGCTCGGCCAGAACGAGACGCGCGTGTCGCTCACCTTCGAATACGTGACCAACCCCGGCATGCGGCCGTGGAAGCGCTTCATCTCGAACATGAAGGACGCGATCGCGTATTTCGGTTTCCGCCAGGTGTTCAAGCAGCTGGCCACGCGACGGTCGACCGGGTCATGACACGCGCCGGCCTGATCCTGCTGTCCCTCGGAACGGCACTGTTCGTCGCCCTGCTCGCGTGGCAGGGCGTCGGCGCCGTCGCGTCGACGTTTCTCGCGGCCGGCTGGGGCCTCGCGCTCGTCGCGGCGTTCCACGTCGTACCGCTCGTGATCGACGCGCTGGCGATCTCGGTGACGTTCCGCCACGGCCAGCCGGGCGCCGAGCTTGGCAACGCGCTGCGCGCGCGCTGGGTCGGCGAATCGGTGAACAGCCTGCTGCCCGCCGGGCAGATCGGCGGCCCGGTGCTGATGGTGCGCCACCTCGCGCAGCGCGGCACGCGGATGGCCGATGCGGCCGCCGCGGTCACCGTGAGCACGACGATGCAGGCGCTCGCGCAGATGGCGTTCGCGCTGATCGGCATCGCCACGTTCAGCCTGTATGCGACGCACGAGTCCGTCGCCCACCTGCGCACGCCGGCGCTGATCGCCACCGGCGTGCTCGGCGCCCTCGCCGTCGCGTTCTACGTGGCGCAGCGGCGCGGGCTGTTCGGCCGCGGGCTGCGTCTCGCGTCGAAGCTGCTCGGCCCGCGCGACTGGTCGTCGCTCGCAACCCGCGCGGACGCAATCGACGACGCCGTCGGCGCGCTGTACCGCGATCGTGCGAAGGTTGCGAAGACCTTCGCACTGAGCCTCGTCGGCTGGATCGTCGGCACCGCCGAAGTGTGGCTCGCGCTGCACTTCCTCGGGCACCCGGTGAGCTGGCTCGACGCGCTGCTGCTCGAAAGCGTCGGCCAGGCGATTCGCGGTGCGGCATTCGCGATCCCGGGCTCGCTCGGCGCACAGGAAGGCGGTTACCTGCTGCTCGCCCCGCTGGTCGGCCTGCCGCCCGACGCGGCGCTCGCGCTGTCGCTCGCGAAGCGCGCGCGCGAACTCGCGCTCGGCCTGCCCGGCCTGCTCTATCTGCATTTCAGTGAAAGAAACTGGCAGCGGCGCCGCGCGCCGCAGCCCATCGCCGACTGATCGTTCAGATCCGTCGGCTTTTTGGTTGGAGAACCCATGCGAGCCATCATTCTTGCGGCAGGCCTAGGCTTGCGCCTGCAACAACCGCCCGAGGCGCAATTCCCGAAGTGCCTGCTGCGCTTCGACGACGTGTCGCTGCTCGAGCGCCATCTGCGCGTGCTCGACGCCGCCGGCGTCGATGAAATCGTGCTCGGGCTCGGCTTCCAGTCCGGGAAGGTCGAACAGGAACTCGAGCGCCTCGGCCGCAGCGCCGAGATCGTGCTGAACGAGCGCTACGACCTCGGCAGCGTGCTGACCGTGCACACCGTCGCCGACGCGATGACGCGCGGCGGCGACGTGCTGCTGATGGACGCCGACGTGCTGTACGACGAGAACATCCTGCACGCGCTGGTAGCGGATCCGGACAAGTCGGTGGACCGCCTGCTGATCGATCGCGATTTCGAAGCCGGCGACGAGCCCGTCAAGCTGTGCCTGAAGAACGGCGTGCCGGTCGAGCTGCGCAAGCAGCTCGCGGTCGACCTCGAGTACGACACGATCGGCGAGTCGGTCGGCTTCTTCCGCTTCACCGAAGGCACCGCGCGCCGCCTCGCGACGATCGTCGCGGGCTACGTCGACAGCGGCCGCGCGAACATGCCGCACGAGGAAGCCGTGCGTGACCTGCTGCTCGAAGGCGGTCATTCGTTCGACGTCGCCGACGTCACGGGCTCGCCGTGGATCGAGATCGACTTCCCGAACGACGTCGCACGCGCCACACAAGAAATTCTCCCCCTGATTCAACGCACGACCGCAGGAGCCGCACGATGAACGCACGCGAACCCAACTTCTCCGAATCGCGCAGCGCACGCCTGCGCCGCATGCTCGTCAGCAGCGACCTCGAATTCCTGATGGAAGCGCACAACGGCCTGTCGGCACGGATCGTCCGCGAAGCCGGCTTCAAGGGGATCTGGGCATCGGGCCTCGCGATCTCCGCGCAGTTCGGCGTGCGCGACAACAACGAAGCGAGCTGGACGCAGGTCGTCGACGTGCTCGAGTTCATGGCCGACGCGAGCGACCTGCCGATCCTGCTCGACGGCGACACCGGCTACGGCAACTTCAACAACGTGCGCCGCCTCGTGAAGAAGCTGGAGCAGCGCGGCATCGCCGGCGTGTGCATCGAGGACAAGCAGTTCCCGAAGACGAACAGCTTCATCGACGGCGAGCGCCAGCCGCTCGCGGAGATCGACGAGTTCTGCGGCAAGATCAAGGCCGGCAAGGATTCGCAGAGCGATCCCGACTTCTCGATCGTCGCGCGCGTCGAGGCGCTGATCGCGGGCTGGGGGATGGACGAGGCGCTGCGCCGTGCGAACGCCTATGCGGAAGCCGGTGCCGACGCGATCCTGATCCACAGCAAGCTGTCGCGCCCGGACGAGATCCTGCAGTTCGCGCGCGAATGGAGCGGCAAGGCGCCGCTCGTGATCGTGCCGACCAAGTACTACAGCACGCCGACCGACGTGTTCCGCCAGGCCGGTATCAGCACCGTGATCTGGGCGAACCACCTGATCCGTGCGTCGGCATCGGCGATGCAGTCCGTCGCACGCGAAATCCACGAAAACCAGACGCTGATCAACGTCGAGGACCGCGTCGCGTCGGTCAACGAAATCTTCCGCCTGCAGGACGCCGACGAATACTCGGCAGCCGAGCGCATCTACCTGTCGTCGTCGTCGCGCGCGTCGAACGCGGCGATCGTGCTCGCCGCGAGCCGCGGCAAGGGCCTCGAAGCCGTGACCGAGGACAAGCCCAAGGTCATGCTGCCGGTCGCCGGCAAGCCGCTCTTGCGCTGGCTCGTCGACGGCTTCAAGAAGCACGGCGTGAACGACATCACCGTGGTCGGCGGCTATCGCGCCGACGCGATCGACACGTCGGGCATCAAGCTCGTCGTCAACGAGCGCCATGCGCAGACGGGCGAACTCGCGTCGCTCGCATGCGCGGCCGAACGCCTGACGGGCGACACCGTGATCTCGTACGGCGACCTGCTGTTCCGCAGCTACATCCTGCGCGACCTGGCGGAGAGCGAGGCCGAGTTCAGCGTCGTCGTCGATTCGTCGCTCACGGAGACCAACCAGAGCGTGCGCGACTTCGCGCTCTGCTCGGCGGCAGACGATCGCGGCCTGTTCGGCCAGAAGACGTATCTGCAACGTGTATCGAGCGACGTCGCCGCAGGCACGCCGCACGGCCGCTGGATCGGCCTCTTGAACGTGCGCGGCGCAGGCGTCGATCGCCTGAAGGCGATGCTCGCGACGCTGCAGGCGCGCCCGGATTTCGACACGCTCGACATCCCGTCCCTGCTCAACGAACTGATCGCCGCCGGCGAGAAGATCGAGGTGCAGTACGTGCACGGCCACTGGCGCGGCGTCAACGACCTCGAAGACTTCCGCCGCGCGGGCGACTTCGCGCACGGCCAGACGCCGCTGTCGGAGCCGGGTGCCGGCAACGGGGGCGCGCAATGATCGAAGCGGCCCAGTTTGTCGAGGCCGCGCGCGAACGCGGCTTCGACTGGTACGCGGGCGTGCCCTGCTCGTACCTGACGCCGTTCATCAATTACGTGCTGCAGGACCCGACGCTGAATTACGTGTCGGCCGCGAACGAAGGCGATGCGGTCGCGCTGATCGCGGGCGCGACGCTCGGCGGCAAGCGCGGCATTGCGATGATGCAGAACTCGGGGCTCGGCAACGCGGTGAGCCCGCTGACGTCGCTGACCTGGACGTTCCGCCTGCCGCAACTGCTGATCGTCACGTGGCGCGGCCAGCCGGGCGTGGCCGACGAGCCGCAGCACGCGCTGATGGGGCCGATCACGCCGGCGATGCTCGACACGATGGAGATCCCGTGGGAGACGTTCCCGACCGACCCCGAACAGGTCGGCCCGGCGCTCGACCGCGCGATCGCGCACATGGACGCGACGGGCCGCCCGTACGCGCTCGTGATGCAGAAAGGCAGCGTCGCGCCGTATGAGCTGAAGGCGAATCCGGCCGCGCAGCCGCGTGCGCATGTCGCCGCGCAATCGTCATCGCGCGCCGAAGCGCCCGCCGCGTGGCCGACCCGCCACGACGCGCTGCAGCGCGTGATCGCGCACACGCCGGTCGATTCGACCGTCGTGCTCGCATCGACCGGCTTCTGCGGCCGCGAACTCTACGCAATCGACGATCGCCCGAACCAGTTGTACATGGTCGGCTCGATGGGTTGCGTGACGCCGCTCGCGCTCGGCCTCGCGCTCGCGCGCCCCGACCTGCGTGTCGTTGCGGTCGACGGCGACGGCGCCGCGCTGATGCGCATGGGCGTGTTCGCGACGCTCGGCACCTATGGTCCGTCCAACCTCACGCACGTGCTGCTCGACAACGGCGCACACGAATCGACCGGCGGCCAGGCAACCGTGTCGCGGCATGTGTCGTTCGCGGGCGTCGCGGCCGCGTGTGGCTACGCGTCGGCCGTCGAAGGCGACACGCTCGACGTTCTCGATGCGACGCTCGCGACGCAAGCCGACGGCGTGCAGTTCGTGCGCGTGGCGATCCGCACGGGCGTGCCCGACGGCCTGCCCCGCCCGACCGTCACGCCGGTCGAGGTCAAGACCCGTCTGATGCGGCACATCGGCGCCGCGCAGACCGAAGCCCACGTTGAAGGAGCCCATTGATGCTGCTGCTGAACCCTGGCCCCGTCACGCTCACCGAACGCGTGCGCCGCAGCCTGCTGCAACCCGACCTGTGCCATCGCGAAAGCGAATTCTTCGATCTGCAGGATGAAGCGCGTGCGCGCCTCGTCGCCGCCTACGCGCTCGATCCGGCCGAATGGGCCGCCGTGCTGATGACGGGCTCGGGCACCGCCGCCGTCGAGAGCATGATCGCCGCGCTCGTGCCGCAGGACGGCAAGCTTCTCGTGATCGAGAACGGCGTGTACGGCGAGCGCATCACGCAGATCGCGACGCAGTACGGAATCGCGCACGACGTGCTGAAGCACGAATGGATGCAGGCACCCGATCTCGCGCAGATCGCCGCGCGTCTCGACGCAGGCGGTTATTCGCACGTCGCGGTGATTCATCACGAAACGACGACCGGCCGGCTGAATGACCTCGGCGCGATCGCCGACGTGTGCCGCGCACGCGGCGTGAAAATGCTCGTCGACGGCGTCAGCAGCTTCGGCGCCGAAGCGATCGATTTTGCCGGCGGCGTGATCGACGCGGTCGCCGCGACCGCGAACAAGTGCCTGCACGGCGTGCCGGGTGCCGCGTTCGTGATCGTGCGCCGCAGCGCGCTCGCGAACGCCGCGAGCCGGACCTACTACCTCGACCTCGGCCGTCTGGCGAAGCTGCAGGATCAGCGCAACACGCCGTTCACGCCGTCCGTGCACGCGTACTACGCGCTCGTCGAGGCGCTGCGCGAGTTCGACGAAGCCGGCGGCTGGCGTGCGCGCCATGCGCACTACAAGGCGCTCGCCGACCAGGCGCAGGCCGGGCTCGCGGCGCGCGGAATGCCGCTCGTGCTGCCCGAAGGCGCATCGTCGGTCGTGCTGCGCGCGTATCGGCTGCCGCAGGGCGTCACGTACGAGACGCTGCACGACGGCCTGAAGGCGCGCGGCTTCGTCATTTATGCGGGGCAAGGCGGGCTGTCGAAAGAACTGTTCCGGATTTCGACGATGGGCGCGATTGGCGCGGCCGATGTCGAGCGGTTGCTGGAAGGGTTTACAGCGTTGACGCAATAAGCGTTGCTCCTTCGTCCATCAGAGGCCCGCAAGGGCCTTTTTTGTTGTTCGAGAAGTAGCGGGAGTATCGACCGGCCCCCCCTGCCCGCAGCCGTTCGACTTGCCGCCACGCCGCACGGATGTCGTCACGGCACTCAACTCTTGTCCGAACCTGTCGTTAACGCAGGGTGGCTGCCCTTGGGAGGGCGATGCTTCCGCGTCTGGATGCACTGGGCGTGCGATCGCCGAATGTGGTGCCAACGGTCACGGCACCGCGCTCGCCGCCTCGAACGACGGGGCAATACCCCGCTTGCGAGTTCGATGAGTACGCAACCATTCGAGCGAGCGACATCGGATCTTGCCTGCCGCCGCAGACGAGCCCGCCGGTTGCCGGATCGCAATGCGCCGGCAAGGTATTTCGTGTTGGTTAGAGAATGTATCCGAACAGTTACGATGTCCCGATTGCGCGCCTGGTCGCGCGTCAGATTCTGTCTTGCGCACCTGACACGCCGGTGCGAGAGGTCGCACGACGCATGTTCGCCGAGCACTGCAGCTCGATCGTCGTGATGCAGGACGACCAGGTCGTCGGGATCTGGACCGAGCACGATGCACTGTCGGCCGGCGACGATCCGCGCGGGCTCGATCGGCCGGTCGGCGAGGTGATGAGCCATCCGGTGCTGACGCTCGAGGCCAGTACGCCGCTGGGTGAAGCTGCGATGAAGTTCACGCAGTCGGGCGTGCGGCACTTCGTGGTGGTCCGGGATGGCGCCGCGATCGGTGTGCTGACGCAGACCGACGTCGTCGTGAACCAGGGGCCGGAATTCTTCCTCCACCTGAAGCCGATCGAATCGATCTCCGTCCATCCGCCCGTCGTCGTGCCCGAGCATGCCGCGCTGCATGCAGTCATCGCGCAGATGCGCACGCAACAGCTCGATGCGATCCTCGTCGGCTACGACGACGGCGAGCGCGGCATCCTGACCGAACGGGACGTCGTCCGGCTCCTGGCGGACGGCGGGGCCCAAGGCGCGGTCGGGGCCTTCGCCAGCAGGCCGCTGCAGATGCTGTCCGCCCGGCAGAGTCTGTATGCCGCGCAGCGCTTCATGACCGAGCACAACATGCGGCACGTCGGCATCCAGGACGAGAATGGCAAGCTCACCGGGCTGCTCTGTTTCGCGGACGTGCTGAAGAGCATCGAGCACGAATACGCGAACGAGCTGCGCAGCGCCTTGCGCGAGCGCGACGAAGCGCTGGGTCTCGCCCGCTTCAACCTGCGCATGGCGGATCGGGTGTTCGAATCGGCGCTCGAAGGCATCATGGTGACCGACCGGCATGCGAAGATCGAGCGCGTCAACCGGGCCTTCACGCGCCTGACCGGATACACCGAGGACGAAGTGATCGGGCGCAACCCGGGCCTGCTGAGTTCAGGGCGCCAGACGCCCGAATTCTACAAGCAGCTGTGGCATTCGCTGACCACCGACGGCCACTGGCAAGGCGAAATCTGGAATCGCCGCAAGACCGGCGAGCTGTTTCTCGAATACCTGACGATCACCAGCATTCGCGACAACGCAGGCGAGATATCCCACTACGCGGCAATCTTTTCCGACATCACGCAGCGGCGCCAGGCGGAGGAACGGCTGGGCTATCTCGCCACCCACGACGTGCTCACCAATCTCGCGAACCGGGCGCTGTTCGAGGAGCGGCTCGCGCACGCGATCGTCCAGGCGAAGCGACTCGGTCGCAAGGTCGCGGTGATGTACCTCGATCTCGACCGCTTCAAGCTGGTCAACGATACGCTTGGCCACAACGCCGGCGATGAGGTGTTGAAGATCGTTGCGGGACGCATCGTCGCGGAAGTACTCGCGAACGACACTGTGGCACGCATGGGCGGCGACGAATTCGCGCTCGTGCTCGAGGAGTTCGACGACGTCCGCGACGTCGGGCGCATTGCGCGCAAGCTGCTGGACGAAGTGGCGCGACCCATCGATATCGGCGGTCGCGAGGTCTTCGTCACACCGAGCATCGGCATCAGCATCTATCCGGACGACGGGATCGAGGCGGAGCACTTGATCCTGCTCGCGGACCAGGCGATGTACGGCGCGAAGAGTCGCGGCAGGAACGTGTTCCAGTTCTTCGAGAGCAAGATGACGTCGTCGGCGATCGAGCAGCTGGATATGCTCGGCGAGTTGCACCGCGCGCTCGAGCAGAATGAATTCCGCCTGTTCTACCAGCCGCAATTCGATCTGGCCAGCGGCCGGATCGTCGGCGTGGAGGCGTTGCTGCGCTGGTTGCATCCACGCAGGGGGCTGGTACCGCCGGGCGAGTTCATCGGGCTCGCGGAGCGGTCCGCGCTGATCGTCCCGATCGGCCGGTGGGTGCTCCACGAAGCCTGCCGCCAGGCGTGCCGCTGGCTCGACGAGGGTTTCGAGTTCGGACGTGTGGCGGTGAACGTGTCGGCACGGCAATGCCTTACCGACCATTTTCTCAGCGACCTGACGACCATCCTCAGCGAAACCACGTTGCCGACCGAATGCCTACAGCTCGAGCTGCTCGAAAGCATGGCGATGAACACCCGCGAGGAAATCGGCATCCTGCTGCGCGAACTGGCGATCCGGGGGATCAGCCTGGCGATCGACGATTTCGGGACGGGATATTCGTCGCTGGTGTATCTGAAGGATCTGCCCGTCGATACGCTGAAGATCGATCAGTCGTTCCTCAGGGACTGCGGTTCGGGCAGCACGGACGACGCGATCGTGCGCGCGATCGTTGCGATGGGCCGCGCGCTGGGGCTCGACGTCGTGATGGAAGGCGTAGAGACGGAAAAACAACTGGCCTTCCTGAAGGAGATCGGTTGCCATCAGGGGCAGGGTTTCCTGTTCGCGCGGCCACAGCCCGCCGACCAGTTCGTCGGGATCTTGTCGCACCACAGCGCGAAATTGCTGGTGGAATGAACCTTCCCGGCAGCGGGCACATGCGACTGCAAGCAGCGCTCAGAGATCTCCACGCACTTCACCGGTTCCGAGTGCGCTCCGCTGCCGGTTGACTTCCGCCCAAAGCTCATCGCTGTCGTCATCGCGCAGCAGGACCATGTTGTCCAGCTGATCGTCGGTCACGCCGAAGTATTCCAGGATTTCCCGGCGAACCGCGTCGATGAACTGCGCGTATTCCGGGGTTGCCTGGGCCTGCGCGTGCAGGGCGTCGTATTCTGCATCGTCCGCGCCGCCGCCATGCTCGTCGATATAGCGCGAGATCCACTGGTCTCGTTCGCGGTCGTAATCGGCTTCGGCGCGCATCGCTTGCACAGCCGTGTGGAAATCCAATTGGGCAAACGCGGCGATCGCCGCCGTTGTCGCCTCGTCGAATGTAGTCGTCATTCCATCTCTCGTGTCAGTCATGGCACATCATCGCACGGGCCGCATCCGGGCAGGTGCCTCGAATCCGGACCGCGCAAGACGCCGCGGTCGGGGGGCACGCGTTCCAGTGCGCCACTCGTCGTGGCCGCCCGAGAGACAGGACACGCATTTTGCTGCACCGGAGGTACAGCGAGGAATACAACTGGGTGCGGCACATCGCAGAACAAGTTTCGAGCGTATCGCCGCAAGCGTCACTCCGGCGTTTAGGCACCAATGCGGGCACCGGTCGTGCATGGCTCGTAGTGGCCGAACCGGACGCTGTCGGATACCTCCCCGATGGTCTGTTACCGGCTCAGAACGACCCCAAGCGGCCAACCAGCTTTCTTTGCAGCGGACGTTCGGCTGGCACTACTCACTGTAGTTCGTTCTCAACGGATAAGCGGGTGTGAATTCCACGTCGAACCAGCCGGGTCCATGAGTTACAACACCAAGACTACCTTGATGCGCGGCCGAGTTGAAATTGATGTAGCAATGCGTATCGGCGGGGAGTTTCTTGTAGGAACCGTCGCGACTGTCAAGCAAGAAAGCCTCTCCGTAAATCTTCAAGAAAGCATACCGGCCACCTGGAAGCACCTGACCATCTCGCTGCCAGAGTCCGTCCATTTCTTGCCCCTTTATATTTTTATAGGGTTTTAACCGCATGTATGGGGTGCCGGGATAATTCCTGTGGAAAATTCCGACAGTCCCATCTTGAAGCCTGCGCATGAAGAAGCCATAGTGCGTTAACCATATTTCCGTTTCATGAATATTCCCGTTGTAGGACGCAAACGGCCTTCCTGAAATCGTTGCACCATCGTCGAATACGATTTCGTCGTGAGAAATCGATCTAACTTCTTTCGCACCTCCACTCAACTGACATTTCCATATTATCTTGTTTGCGTTTACTTCAAAATCGAAGCAAACAGTCTCGCTATTGATCAGAAAAAATGATGAGCTTCGGAATTGGCCCGCCGGAACCACTTCGCGGACGACGATGGGATTGTCAGTGTCAATGCGCACCAGTGATTTGTCAGGCGAATAAAATTGTTGCGATATTTGAGGTTGTTTTCGATCTCGCGGAATCAATATATACCGCGATGACGGATCCCATTGAAGTCTAACGTGCCGATAGAATTGAGCTCCGGGCGCATGCAAGCTTCCCACCTCGTTGTCGGCTTCGCTCAGGATAAGGTAAGGTTTTTTTCCCGGCTCGACCACGTACAGTTTTTTCCCAATAACTACGATCGCCCTTTTCTCGTTTGGCGATGGGTACACGGCGTTGCGCAAGCTATCTGAAAAATCACCCTCGAATAATGTTGGCGCAGAATCTACAATGGCTCTGCCATACTTCAGCTTGTTGCCGATAGAAAAAAAGAATGGCGTATCGGCTAGCTCAGAAAATGTCGAGGGCCTGTAGTCAACAATGTTGCTTTTATTGGGCGATTTATCGTCGGCGTGCGCTGCGACGCAGATCATGCGGCTTGCCACAAGTAATGCGAGTAGCACCTTCGACGCATTCGAATACCAAGCGCTGGCGCTGCTACGTCCGAGGTCTTTTTGTTTGTTTTCTGTGCTCATCGCTCATTCCGTTTAGCTAAAACGATGTAGAGAGGCCGAGGTCAACGCGGCCAAAGGTGCTCACCAATGCAGCACGTTTACGGTTCGCGAGCGATTTGTCAACAATCGTGATTCGGACATCGAACGTCCGAAACTGGCCGAACACGGCCGGCCGCCGCTCTGTGACGCGCGACCGACGCAGATCGACCCGGAGCGGTCATCCGCTTGCCGTCGTGCATGGCTCGCCAAAGCAACTTTTCCATGTCATACAAGCATGCGACCCAACGATGTACCGGCAAACGCTACCTCAATCTCGTACTCGCGCCGGAAATGTCTCTAGCCCCCAGCAAAACTGATATGCATAACAACCTATTGAACGGTACGTCACGCCCCGGGTGAGTGCAATTCCGCTACAAGTAACTCGTCGTAAACGATGCGAGAACCGCCGAAACACCATCTTGAAAATCGCCGGGAGCCTTAGGCGAAAGAAATACGAACACGTCGGTGCGCGAGAAAAGCAAGCTTGTACGGTACTGCTCTATCCTCGCCGCGACATCATATCTATGCGGTCGATTCCCCGGCTGGTTTGGTCCCGGCCGTGCGCCGACTGCAAATCCGGCGGCGCGAAGAATAACTTCGGCGTCGTCAAATGAACTTCCGAGCGGAATGTAGCGAACTGCGAGCCAAGTAATGTCTCCGGCTTTATCTATCTCTTGGGTCGAGCCGCTTTTGGGAACCTTCTGATACGCCTTGTCGATTTCAACGCGAAATTTTTTCCCCAGTACGTCGAGGTCTTGCCGAGGGGATGCGAGCGACGCCCAAGGTACGAGCGCAAAATAAAGCGGTACCCAGAATCCCGCGTGTATTGCAGTGCGTCGTTGGGACATCAGCTTCCGACTTTTTGCCATTGCCACCTCCGGTTCGCAGGATCAGTCACATCACAACGCGGATGGTTCTCACCGGAACATCGCGGGCGATTGGGTTTAAGCATGCGTCCGTGGAGCCCTGGCGTCAACGATCTAGCCCCAACTGTTGGAAGACCGCTCCTGGCCGTTCAGCGACATCCACCGCCCCAAAGACCATCCCCCACATGCCCCCGAGAATCCTCCATTTCGCCCCGCTTCTGGCGCTCGCCGCCTCCCCCCCTGGTTCAGGCTGCCGGCGATCAGCCGTGCGACGACGCCGCCGTCATGGCCGTCGCCCGCTGGGCCGGAATCGCGGGCGCCACGCGTGGCGCGGACCAGCAAGTTATCGCATCCGCATGCAAGGTGATGCCGAACGCGCCGCAGACGACGATCGCGGCCATCGCGTTCGATTCGCTGCCGAAGAGCAAGAACCCAGACGACAGCAGCAAGCTGCAGGTCGTCGCGCTCGTCGAGGGCGGCAAGGTCGTCGCGGCCGAGCAATCGATCGTCGAGGAAGATGCCGCCACGGAAGTCGGCCCGAACAGCTATCGCATCGATACTGCGCCCTACCGCCTGTCGCGCGACGTGCGCGCATTCGGCATCGTCTTCACGAGCAGCGCACGCGGCCGAGCTGCCCCGATGCGAACGCAAGCGAAGAGCTGACGCTGTGGGTTCGCGAAGGCAATCGCATCCGCCCGGTATTCGGCACCAACCTGTACGGCTGGGTCAGCGTCGAGGGCGACGCGTGCGGCGCCGGCGCGGGCGACGCTCGCAGCGAAGACGCGAAGATGACGATCGCCGTCGCGCAAGCGTCGCACCACGGCTTCGCCGACCTGTCGATCACCGCACACGTCACAGAGACGAAGCGCGCAGATGGCAACTACTCGGATACGGGCAAGCGAACCGCACGCACGATCGTCAGATACGACGGCAAGTCGTACGGGATCGACATGTTCCGGACCTTCTGGTATTCACCCGAGGCGCTGAAGCGTTTCAAGTGAAGCGGCACGCGGTGCACGCCACGCCCGCCTACTCCGCCACCTTCGGCCCGATCGCATCGGTCTGCACCGGCATCCGCAGTGCATCGTCGCGCATGCGTCGCGTCTCGCGCGCGGTGTAGCGATCCTTCAGCCGAAGGAACGGTTTCTCGACGAGGAAATAGCTCGCCGTCGCGGCCAGCAGCGCCCACACGATCCCGAGCGGGAAGGCGTGCGGAACGGCCAGATCCGGATTCGCGAACGGCTGCTGCCACAGATACAGGCTGAACGAGATCGTGCCGACGAACACGACCGGCGCGGCGCGCAGCCACCGCGCGCACCAGAACTCGCTGCGGAAATTCAGCACGACGATCACGATCGCGATCAGCGCGGCCTCGAGCGTCACGCCGTAGGTCGCATTCCAGAAGCCACCGAGCCGATGCTCGGCAACGGGCATCCCGAACAGCACGATGAAGACGAGCGCCGTCACGATGCGCGTCTCGCCGCGCCACGAGCGGATCCATGCTTCGATCCGTTCGCGGTTGAGCGCCGCGTAGCAGCCGATCAGGATCGGATCGACGCCCGTATGCAGCATCATCCCGAGCTGGCCGCGCAGCGCCGGCGCGACGAAATACGTGAGCGCGCGCACCAGCGGCACGGCCAGGATCAGCGCGGCCAGCCAGCGGGTGCCGCGACGGCGGGTGCCGTACACGAACAGCAGCGGCCAGAACCAGTAGAACTGCTCCTCGAGCGCGAGCGACCAGAAATGGCCGAGATACCACGCGCCGGCCGGATGCAGCGCGTTGTCGCCGGTCAGCCCGAACCACGCCGAGTAGTTCCACAGATGCAGCGCTGCATACAGCCACTGATGGCGATCGACGTCGAGCCAGCCGGCGATGGCGAGCACGCCGACGGTCGCGAGATACACGTAGCAGGCCGGCCAGATCCGCAACGCGCGGCGCACGTAGAACGACGTCAGTGCGATCCCGCCGGTGCGCGTGAATTCCGCGCGCAGCACGTTGGTGATCAGGAAGCCGCTGAGGACGAAGAAGATCAGCACGCCGAGCCGGCCGTCGGCGATCAGCCGCAGCGGCGCGAACCAGCCCGTATAGCCGCCCGGCAGCACGTGCTCTGCATGGCCGACGACGACCATCGTGACCGCGACGGCGCGCAACCCGGTCAGCTGCTTGACGCGATGGTTCATCGGCTCGTTTCCCGTTGGCACGGTGGAGGAACGGTATGAAGGCCGGCGCCCGCGACCGGCTCGCCGATATGTCGCCGGGATTTTGTCTGAAAAATATCGGAACGAAATTGCTTCAAAAAATTTCGGTGCGCCTGTCGGCCGAAATACCGCGCCGCACGCCCGGTGCCGGCCGGCGCACGGCGGCCGGAATGAATGGGCATAATGACAAGCCTTGTCCGGCGGCGGCCGGTCCGATGCAGACACAACGAATCTTGCGGCGCCGCAATATCCGCGATACCGGCGCTGCGGGATTCGATCGCACACCGGCCCGTGCCTCGTCCGCCCTCCTGCCGACCCTCACCCGGAGCCTGCCTGTGTACCCACCGATCGAACCCTACGCCCACGGCCACCTCGATACCGGCGACGGCCACCGCATCTACTGGGAGCGCTGCGGCAACCCGTCCGGCAAGCCGGCGGTGTTCCTGCATGGCGGCCCGGGCGCCGGCTGCAGCCCCGACCATCGCCGCCTGTTCGATCCCGAGCGCTACGACATCCTGCTGTTCGACCAGCGCGGCTGCGGGCGTTCGACGCCGCACGCGAGCCTCGACAACAACACGACCTGGGACCTGGTGGCCGATATCGAGCGCCTGCGCGAGATGGTGGGCGCGGAACAATGGCTCGTGTTCGGCGGCTCGTGGGGCAGCGCGCTCGCCCTCGCCTATGCGGAAACGCACCCGCAGCGCGTGAGCGCGCTCGTCGTGCGCGGCATCTTCACGATGCGCCGCGCGGAGTTGCTGTGGTACTACCAGGAAGGTGCGTCGTGGCTGTTCCCGGATCTGTGGGAGGACTTCCTCGCGCCGATTCCGGAAGCCGAGCACGGCGACCTGATGGCCGCGTACCATCGCCGGCTGACGGGCGACGACGAAGCCGCGAAGCTCGAAGCCGCGCGCGCATGGAGCATCTGGGAAGGCCGCACGATCACGCTGCTGCCCGATCCGGCGCTGGCCGCGCACTTCGCGGACGGCCACTACGCGCTCGCGTTCGCGCGAATCGAAAACCACTACTTCGTGAACCGCGGTTTCGTCGACGAAGGCCAGTTGCTACGCGACGCGCATCGCCTCGCCGGCATTCCGGGCGTGATCGTGCAAGGCCGCTACGACATCGCGACGCCCGCACGCACCGCGTGGGACCTCGCGAAGGCATGGCCCGACGCGACGTTCGAGATCGTGCCGGACGCCGGGCATGCGTACAACGAACCGGGCATCCTGAAGGCACTGCTCGCCGCGACGGACCGGTTCGCCGCGTAAGCCGCCACGCCCAAGCGGCGCGTTGCAGCCGGCAACACCGGCCTGCACGCGCCGCCCGCTCAAAGCGCGGCTTCGACGATCGTCCGGCCGCTGATCGCGCGCTCGACGAGCTGTTCGTCGCCAACCTTGCGGATCGCATCGTCGAGCAATCCTTCCGGCTGCTCGGTCGCCACCTTCAGCAGACCCGACAGGCCGCGTGCGTCGAGCACCACGAGCGTCTCCATCGAATCCGCGCGGCTCACGAGCACGCGACGGAATGCGGGGCCCGCGCCGAAGCTCGCGCAGAGCGCGATCGTCTCGTTGCCGAGCGTGTAGTCGAAGTTCTTGATCATGTCTGCCGCCGTTGCAAGGGAATGGCCACGCGCGACGGCGCGGCGCCGTGACGTCGACGCACCCGTGCGTGCCGCCGGCGCCGGACCAGGATCCGGTCCGTTCGCCGGCATCCCCATGCTAGGCGGGCAGAATTAACGAAGACTTAAATGCTTGAAAGGCCGGCGAGCGCGGCGCCGGCCCGATCCTGCCGCGTGGCTTACGGCGTATCGAGCGGCTCGACCGTCACGCCGACCTTCAGCTCCTGATCCGCGCCGCCGCCGCGGATCACGCCGCGCAGCGGCGTCACGTCCGCGTAGTCGCGGCCGATCGACAGCATCACGTAGTCATCGCCCGGTGCACGGTCGTTGGTCGGATCGAGCTGCAGCCAGCCGTTGTCCTCGGGCCACGCCGGGTCGTACACCTCGACCCATGCATGCGATGCGTCCGCGCCGATCAATCGCGGCTGCCCGGGCGGCGGCTGCGTCAGCAGATAACCGCTCACGTAACGCGCGGCCAGCCCGAGCGAGCGCAGCGCGCCGATCATCACGTGCGCGAAATCCTGGCAGACGCCCTTGCGCAACCGCAGCGCATCGAGTGCCGACGTCGTGATGTCGGTGCTGTTCGGCGTGTACGCAAAATCGGCGTGCACGCGCCGCATCAGGTCCCATGCGGCCTGCACGAGTGGCCGCTGCGGCGTGAAGCTCGCGGCCGCATACGCGGCGAGTTCGGGATCGCACGCGACGTGCGGCGAAGCAAACACGAATTCACTCGCTGCGTCGTAAGGCTGCCCCGCGCGGAACCGCAAGCGGTCGCGCACGGCTTCCCATGCAGTCGTGTGTTTTCCGTCGGGATGCGCGATCGCGGGCGGCGGCGCGCCGCGCGCACCGAGCGACCACACGGGCGGCGTCACGCACACCGTACTGCGGCTGCGCACGAGCAGCGCGTCGTGCGGCTGGTTCAGCGCGAACGATGCGCGCGCGTTGCCGAATGCGTCGATTTCCGTGCAGATCGATTCCGGCGCGGGCTCGATGTCGAGCGCGAACGACAGCACCTGCTGGCGCCGCGTCGCGAGCGGTTGCAGACGCGCCTGGTGCTGGGCGGATTCGACGCGTGCGGCGTAGCGGTATTCGGTGTCGTGCGTGACGCGCAGTACGCGGCCGGGCGCCCCAGCGGCCGGCGCGGCCGATGCCGGTGCCGCGGCCTGTCGTCCGTTGCCGGAACCGGCCGGCACCTTCGCCGCGTGTTTCGTCGTCACCATAGCGTCCGGCCCGCCTCGCGCACGTGGCTGAAATAGCGCTCGCCGATCCGGTTCGACAGCTCCCACACGGCCTTCACGGTCGCGTCGAGCGCATCGAGCAGCTTGCCGTGCCGGCCGTCGTCGCCGGTTTCGCACAGCTCGTGCAGCGACCACGCGGGCACGTCCGGAATCGTCTCGGCCAGTTCGGACAGCGCATAGCCCTCGCTGCGCTCGACCTTCGTCAGCCGGCCGCACAGCGCCTGCACGACCCAGCCGAGCGAGCGCGGGTTGTCGGTGTCGAGCACCACGAGCGACAGCAGCGGCGCGACGTCGAAACCGCGCTGGAAACGCGACCGAAACGTGATCGTGCTGTCGAACAGCTCCAGCACGAGTTCGAAGCCGTCCTGCCGGTGCACCGCGCCTTCGTCGAACGCGAACTTCAGCACGCTGCACAGGAAGTCCAGCCGGTCGATCTGCCGGCCGATCGACAGCAGCCGCCAGCCGTCGTCGCGCGTCATGTTGTCGGTCTGCGCGCCGGTGATCGCGCCGAGCAGCAGCCCCAGCCGCTCGAGCAGCTGCAGCGCCTCGTTGCCGATCTGCTCCTCCGCTTCCGGATGATCGGCGCTGTCGGCGAACAGTTGCGTCGCGTCGTCGATCAGCCGCCACTGATCGCTCGACAGCCGCTCCCGGATCGCGGCGGCGGCCGCGCGCATCCTGAACAGGCACGACGCGATGCCCGAGGTACGGTCCGCGCCGCGCGTCAGCGACGTCGCGAGCGCGTGCTGGAACGCGCGCGGCGCATCGACGGCGTTCGGCGCGTCGGGCGCGATCAGCCCCGTGTCGCGGCACAGCGTGTCGATCAACTCCAGATGCGCAGGACTGTCGACGTCGTCCTCGCCGCGCAGCCGCTCAAGCGCGGCGCGTGCAAGACGCATCAGGTTGGTCGCGCGCTCGGTGTAGCGGCCGAGCCAGAACAGGTTCTCGGCCGCGCGGCTCGCGATCGCGCGCGGGCGCTCGACCAGATCGTCGGGGCCGAGACGGGTCTGCAGCAGCGTCGTCGAATCGACGATGCCTTCGGTCATCACCCACGTATCGACGGTGCTGCCGCCGCGCGGCATCGGCGCGTTGAACAGCGTATCGCGCGTGCCGACTCGCGACAGCCCGCCCGGCAGCAGCCGCCAGCGTTGCGCGCCATCGGCGAGCGCGAAGACGCGCAGCAGCAGCGGCTTCGGCACGATGCGCGCACCGCCGGCCCCGTCGGGCGCGTCGTGTCCCGGCCAGGTCGGCGCCTGCGACAGCGGCAGGTCGGCCTGCACCGTGTAATGCTCGGGCCGGGCCAGGATTCGCGCACGCCATTCGGCCAGCTGCGCCGGCGTGAGCCGCGCGCCGATCACCGGGTCGAACGTGCCGCCGGCCTGCGCGTCGGGCGGATACGACGGCTTCACGATGCTGCGCGCGAGCTGCGGCAGCGCGTCGTCGCAGGCTGCCGCCTCGCCGCACCACCACGAATGCACGGCGGGCAGCGTCAGCGTTTCACCGAGCAGCCCTTCCGCGAGGCGCGGCATGAAACCGAGCACGCCCGGCGATTCGAGGAAGCCCGAGCCCGGCGCGTTCGCGAGCAGCACGTTGCCGGCGCGCACGGCCTGCAGCAGCCCCGGCACGCCGAGCAGCGAATCGGGCCGCAGTTCGAGCGGATCGAGCCATGCGTCGTCGACGCGCCGCAGGATTCCGTGCACGGGTTCGAGCCCGCGCAGCGTCTTCAGGAAGACACGGTTGTCGCGCGCGGTCAGGTCGCCGCCCTCGACGAGCGTGAGGCCGAGGTAGCGCGCGAGATACGCATGCTCGAAGTAGGTCGCGCTGCGCGGCCCCGGCGTCAGCAGCACGATCCGCGAATTCTTCGCGGCCGGGCTGAGCGACTGCATGCTCTGCAGCAGCGCACGGTAGGCGGACGCAAGCCGCTGCACGCGCAGCCCGCGAAACCCGCGCGGAAAGAGCCGCGACACGATCAGCCGGTTTTCGAGCAGGTAGCCGAGCCCGGCCGCGCCCTGCGTGTGCTGCGCGATGATCCGCCACTGCCCGTCCGGGCCGCGCGCGAGATCGAACGCGACGACATGCAGCCACGTATCGCCCGGCACGCGTGCGCCGCGCATCGCGCGCAGGTAGCCGGGATGGCCCGTGACGAGCGCGGGCGGCAGCAGCCCGCGCTGCAGGATCGTCTGCGGCCCGTACAGATCGGCCAGCGTCGCGTTGAGCAGCCGCACGCGCTGCAGCACGCCACGCTCGATCGTGACCCAGTCTTCGGGCGTGACGATCAGCGGCAGCAGGTCGAGCGACCACGGGCCGGCCGCGCCGTCGCCGGCGCGCTGCTCGTGCAACTGGTAGAACAGGCCGTTCTCGCGCATGCGCCGGTGCAGCGCGTCGGCGCGGCGGTCGAGGTCGGCCACGCCGTCGCTGCCGATCGACGTGAAGAAGCTGCGCCATGCAGGTGCGAGCAGCGGCGCGGTGAGGCCGGCGGCGCTGCCGCGCAGTTCGTCGTAGCGGCCGGCCGCGGCCGGCGCCGCGAGCGCGGCGGCCAGTTCCGCGGCATCCGGCTGCGCGCCGGTATCGAAGAGCGTGGGCATCGCGTCGGCGTCGGCGAGATCGTCGGGGTGAATGGGCGGCACGGTCGATATCGTTCCGTCGTCAGGGGGCGGACGCGCCCGCGCGCCGCCGCACCGGCGGCCGGGCACGGCGGACGGCCGCGTTCAGCCCGCATCCTAGCACTCCGGCCGGCGCGCCGGGAGGTCGCGAACCGCGCATCGTCGTCCGTCCTTTCATCCGACGATCAGGGCCGTCGCAGGTCGAGCGTGAACGGGAATTCGCGGCTGGGTGCGGCGGCCGACACGTCCATCCGCCCCGGCGTGTGCCCCATCGCGACGAAGCGCGCGAGCCGGCGGCTCTCGGCCTCGTACGCGTTGACCGGGAACGTCGCGTAGTTGCGCCCGCCCGGATGCGCGACGTGATACCGGCAGCCGCCGAGCGAGCGTTGCAGCCACGTATCGACGATGTCGAACGTGAGCGGCGCATGCACGCCGATGGTCGGGTGCAGCGCCGACGGCGGCGCCCATGCCTTGTAGCGCACGCCCACGACGTATTCGCCGACGGTGCCGGTCGGCTGCAGCGGCAGCGCGCGGCCGTTGACGGTCACCACGTGCCGGTTGTCGTTCAGCCCCGTCACGCGCACTTCGAGCCGTTCGACCGACGAATCGACGTAGCGCACCGTACCGCCGGGCGCGCCCTCCTCGCCCATCACGTGCCACGGCTCCAGCGCGCCGCGCAGCGACAGTTGCATCCCGTTCACCGCGATCTGGCCGAACAGCGGGAAACGGAATTCGAAGTGCGGCGCGAACCAGGCCGGGTCGAACGCGAAACCGGCGTCGCGCAGCTCGGCCAGCACGTCGTCGAAATCCATCTTCAGGAACGCGGGCAGCATGAAGCGATCGTGCAGCGCGGTGCCCCAGCGCGTGAGCGGCGTCGTGTACGGCGCGGCCCAGAAGCGCGCGACCAGCGCACGCAGCAGCAGTTGCTGCACGATGCTCATCCGCGCATGCGGCGGCATCTCGAACGCACGCAGTTCGAGCAGGCCGAGCCGGCCGGTGGACGAATCGGGCGAATACAGCTTGTCGATGCAGAATTCGCTGCGGTGCGTGTTGCCGGTCACGTCGATCAGCAGGTTGCGCAGCACGCGGTCGACGAGCCACGGCGGCATGTCCTGCCCGTACAGCAGCTTGTTGCGCTGGATTTCCGCGAATGCGATGTCGAGCTCGTAGACCTGGTCGTTGCGCGCCTCGTCAACGCGCGGCGCCTGGCTCGTCGGGCCGATGAACAGCCCCGAGAACAGGTACGACAGCGACGGATGGTTGTGCCAGTAAGCGATCAGGCTCGCGAGCAGGTCCGGGCGGCGCAGGAACGGGCTGTCGGCCGGCGTCGCGCCGCCGAGCACGAAGTGGTTGCCGCCGCCCGTGCCGACGTGGCGGCCGTCGACCATGAACTTCTCGCTGGAAAGACGCGACTGCCAGGCAGCGTCGTACAGGAATTCGGTCTGGCCGACGAGTTCGTCGAAGCTCTTCGCCGGGTGGATATTCACCTCGATCACGCCGGGATCGGGCGTGACCTGCAGCAGCTTGAGCCGTGCGTCGCGCGGCGGCGGATAGCCTTCGAGCACGAGCTTCACGTCGAGCGCGTGCGCGGTCAGCTCGATCGCGGCGAGCAGGTCGAGATAGTCCTCGAGCGCGGCGAGCGGCGGCATGAACAGGTACAGGATGCCATTGCGCACTTCGGCGCACAGCGCGGTACGCGTGATCCACGCGGCCGATTCGAAGCGCTCGGGGCGGCGCTGCGCGTCCGGCGCGCCATGTGCGTGCCGTCCACCCGCAGCCGTGCCGTCGCCGCGCCACTGCATGACCGTTTGCACGGGTGCTTCGCGATGCGCGCCGGCCAGGTAGTGCGGCGCGTCGGCCGTGCCCGCATGACGCGCACGGAACGCCGCCGCGTCCGGCAGCGCGTCGCGCGGCGCGAACGGATCGCGTTCGACCAGGTACGGATAGTCGGCGCCAGCGACCCACGGCAGCGAATCGAGCGGCAACCGATAGCCCATCGGCGAATCGCCGGGCACGAGGTACATCCGCTCGTCGCGGAAGAACCACGGGCCCGTCTGCCAGCGCGGCCCGTCGAGGCCCGGCGCGTCGTCCTCGTCCGTACGCTTGACCGGCAGCACGTAGCCGACCACGCTGTCGAGCTGCTGCTCGAACACCTTGCGCAGCCGCGCGCGTTCGAGCGCGTCGTCGAGGCGCGAGTCGAACGGATCGACGTTGACCGGCAGCCGGCGCTCGCGCCACAGGTAGTACCAGACGTCCTCGTAGCCGGGCAGGATGAATTCGCCGGTCAGGTTCAAGCGCGCGGCCAGCGCGTCGATGAAGCGCTTCGCGTCGTCAGTCGTGTATGCGGACGGCTCGCGCTCGTCGGCGAACAGCGACGGATCGTGCCACACGGGCTGGCCGTCGGCGCGCCAGAAGATCGACAGCGCCCAGCGCGGCAACTGCTCGCCCGGATACCACTTGCCCTGCCCGAAATGCAGGAAGCCGCCTTCGCCGTATTCGGCGCGCAGCCGCTGCACGAGTTCGGTCGCGTAGCCGCGCTTGGTCGGGCCAAGCGCATCGGTGTTCCATTCGGCGCCGTCGCGATCGTCGATCGACACGAAGGTCGGCTCGCCGCCCTGGGTGAGCCGCACGTCGCCGGCCGTCAGCGCGCCGTCGACCTGCGCGCCGAGCGTGCGCACGGCGTCCCACTGCGACTCGGTATACGGCTTCGTCACGCGCGGCGATTCGTACACGCGCGTCACCACCATCTCGTGTTCGAACGCGACTTCGCACTCGTCGATCAGCCCTTCGACCGGCGCGGCGCTGGTCGGCTGCGGCGTGCACGCGAGCGGGATGTGCCCTTCGCCGGCGAGCAGGCCCGAGGTCGGATCGAAGCCGATCCAGCCCGCGCCCGGCAGATAGACCTCGCACCACGCGTGCAGGTCGGTGAAGTCGACCGACGTGCCGCTCGGGCCGTCGAGCGCCTTCACGTCGGGCGTGAGCTGGATCAGGTAGCCCGACACGAAGCGCGCCGCGATGCCGAGGTGCCGGCAAAGTTGCACGAGCAGCCACGCGCTGTCGCGGCACGACCCGGATGCGAGTTTCAGCGTCTGCTCGGGCGTCTGCACGCCCGGCTCCATCCGCACGAGATAGCCGATGTCGTGCTGCAGCTGCTGGTTCAGCGCGACGAGGAAGTTCACGGTGCCGGCCGGCGTGCGGTCGACGCCGTCGAGATACGCGCGGAACAGCGGCGCCGCGCTCGTCTGCGGATCGCACGCGAGGTACGGCGCGAGTTCGGTCTTCAGCGCATCGTCATAGTTGAACGGATATTGCTCCGCGCTCGCCTCCAGGAAGAAGTCGAACGGGTTGTACACCGACATCTCGGCAACCAGGTCGATCGTGATCTCGAAGTGTTCGGTGCGTTCCGGAAACACGAGCCGCGCAAGATAGTTCGAAAACGGGTCCTGCTGCCAGTTGATGAAGTGCTGCACGGGCTCGACCGTCATCGAATACGCGACGATCGGCGTCCGGCAGTGCGGCGCGGGCCGCAGCCGCACGATCTGCGGGCCGAGGTTGACGGGCCGGTCGTAGCGGTAGCGGGTGGTGTGATGCAGCGCGACGTGGATGGGCATGGGAGAGCCGCTCGGTTCGGGTTGGGCCGGCCGCGTGCGCCGCGTCGCCGTCGCTGCGGCGGCACGGCACGGCGGATTCGACGAAGGGGTGCGTCAGACCAGTTCCGGCGACTGCACGACGCTAATCTCGATGCCGACGGTGCTCGCGCCGAGCCCCGTCACCGGCTGCGCGTCGCGAGCGTCGAGGCCGACGGCAATGCGCACGTAGCGCTCGTCCGGGCAGCGGTTCATGAACGGATCGAAGCCGACCCAGCCGAGCCCTTCGACGTAGGCCTCCGCCCACGCATGACCGGCCGGCTGCTGCATCAGCGCGGCGGCCTGCGGCTGCGCGCCGAGCGCCGCCTGCGGCAAGCCCTGCGACTGCGCGGCGTGCGATGCGCCGAGCGCCTGCTGCATGCCGTCGCCGCTCTGCAGCGCGAGCGCCTCCTCTTCCTCGTCGCCCGCCGCGCTCTGCTTCGCGTCGGCGATGCGCTGCATCGCGCTGTCGGCGAGCACGTAGCCCGAGATGTAGCGCGCCGGCACCTTCAGTGCACGCGCGGCCGCGATGAACGCATGCGCGTGGTCGCGGCTCGTGCCCTCGCCGCTTTGCAGCGCTGTTTCGGCATCGACTGGCGCGTCCGCCAGGTTCGGCGCGTACGCGATGCGGCCGTGCACTTCCGTCATCAGCCAGTGCAGCGCATCGAGGCTGTGCGGCTCGATCGGCAGCGCCTGCGTGAGTTCGCGCACGGTGTCGCCGGCCTTCGTGAGCGCGGTCTCGCGCTCGAAGATCCACGGCGGCGCATAGCCCTCGGGATTGCCGAGAATGCCGGCGCGGTCCTGCGTCTCGACGACGCCGGCCGCGATCACGACGATCTCGTTCTTCGCGCCGCGGTCGTGGCGCACGAGGTCGATCCGGTTGCCGAGCCCGTCCGTGTAGGACAGCGCCGGCTCGACGCCTTCGATCGTGACCTGCCACGCGCGCACCGTCTGCCCGGGGCCCGATTGCGGGCGCAGCCGCAGCCGTTGCAGCGCATGGGTGGCTTGATCGTCGAACTGATAACGCGAGATGTGTCGGATGGCGAGTCGCATGGCAAGTCTCAGTCGAAGTTGTAGGCCTGGGCGATATCGATCCCGAGGCTGTTGTTGCGGCCGATGAAGTCGGTCAGGAACTCGTGCAGGCCGCTCTTGAAGATCCGCTCGACCGAGGTGTCGGACAGCATCTGCAGAATCTTCGTGGCCGTGTCGTGACACGGGTGTGTCACACCGTAATCCTTCGCGAGCAGATTCAGGCTCGACACCACGCGCCCGTAGCAATAGCGCAGCGAACGCGGCATGCGGCCGTTCAGGATCAGGTAGTCGGCGATGTTCATCGGCTTGTACTGCACGTCGTACACCCAGCGGTACGACCGGTGCGCGGCCACGCAGCGCAGGATCGTCTCCCACTGGTAGTTGTCGAGGATCGTGCCGACGTGCGACACCGACGGCAGCAGCAGGTGGTATTTCACGTCGATGATCCGCGCGGTGTTGTCCGCGCGCTCGACGAACGCGCCGATCTGCGCGAAATCGAAGATCTCGTTACGCAGCATCGTGCTGTAGAAGCTGCCGAGGATCAGCGCGGTTTCACGCTTCACTTCGTCGAGCACGGCCGGCAGTCCGCTCTCCGGCACCGGCTGCGCGAGCGCGTGACGCAGCGCGAGCCATGCGCCGTTCACGCTTTCCCACGCCTCGCGGGTGAGCGCCGTGCGCACCATGCGCGCGTTCGAGCGCGCGGCCTCGATGCACGACAGCACGCTCGACGGGTTGTCGCGGTCGCGCAGCAGGTAGTCGGTCACGGTATCGGCGGCATATGCGTCGTACTTCTGACGATAGCCGTCGTCCGCGCCCGAGCTGACCAGCACCGACGACCATTCGGCCGGCGCGTCGGACGTGCGCGTGAGCGCCATCCGCAGCCCGGCATCCACGATGCGCGCGATGTTCTCCGCGCGCTCGATATAGCGGTACATCCAGTAGAGACCGCTCGCAGTTCGTCCCAGAAGCATCTCGTGTCCACTCCGTCTTCGTTCGGTTCGCGCGCCGGCTGCGGCGCGCGCGGTCGTGCCCGGCTCAGTCGGCCAGCACCCAGGTGTCCTTGGTGCCGCCGCCCTGGCTCGAGTTGACGACGAGCGATCCCTCCTGCAGCGCCACGCGCGTGAGCCCGCCCGGCGTGATGCGGATCCGGTCCGACACCAGCACGAACGGCCGCAGGTCGACGTGGCGCGGCGCGAGGCCGGCTTCGGTCAGGATCGGCGTCGTGGACAACGCCAGCGTGGGTTGTGCGATGTAGTTCGCGGGACGCGCGCGCAGCTTCGCGGCGAACGCCTCGAGTTCGGCCTTCGATGCACACGGACCGACCAGCATCCCGTAGCCGCCGGAGCCGTGCACTTCCTTCACAACCAGTTCATCGAGATGCTCGAGCACGTATTTCAGGCTGTCGGCCTCGCCGCAGCGCCAGGTCGGCACGTTCTCCAGCAACGCCTTGCGGCCCGTGTAGAACTCGACGATCTCCGGCATGTACGAGTAGATCGCCTTGTCGTCGGCGATGCCGGTGCCGGGCGCGTTCGCGATCGTGATGTTGCCGGCGCGGTAGACGTCCATGATCCCGGCCACGCCGAGCACCGAATCGGGACGGAACGTGAGCGGATCGAGGAACGCGTCGTCGACGCGGCGGTACAGCACGTCGATCGGCCGGAAGCCTTCGGTGGTGCGCATCGCGACGCGGCCGTCGACCACCTGCAGGTCGCTGCCCTCGACGAGGTGCACGCCCATCTGGTCGGCGAGGAACGAATGTTCGTAGTACGCGGAGTTGTGGATGCCGGGCGTGAGCACGGCGATGGTCGGGTTGTCGGCGTTGCCGCCCGGCGGGCACACGGCCGCGAGCGACTGCCGCAGCATCTGCGGATAGGTCTCGACCGGGCGCACCTTGACCTGCTGGAACAGCTCGGGGAAGAGCTGCATCATCGTCTCGCGGTTTTCCAGCATGTACGACACGCCCGACGGCGTGCGCGCGTTGTCCTCCAGCACGTAGAACTCGTTCTCGCCGGTGCGCACGATGTCGACGCCGATGATATGCGTGTAAACGTTCCCGGGCGGCCGGAAATCAATCATCTCCGGGATGAACGCCTCGTTGTGCGCGATCAGGTGCTTCGGCACGATGCCGGCGCGCACGATCTCCTGGCGGTGGTAGATGTCGTCGAGGAACGCGTTGAGCGCCATCACGCGCTGCTCGATGCCGAGCGACAGCCGGCTCCATTCCGCGCCCGAGATGATCCGCGGCACGATATCGAAAGGTATCAGCCGCTCGGCTGCCTGCGCGTCGCCGTACACGGCGAACGTGATGCCCGTCCTGCGGAACACGCCTTCCGCGTCGTGAGCTTTCTGGGCGAGGCTCGCGGGATTCTGCGTGTCGAGCCACTGCTTGAGGCGCGCGTAAGGCGCCCTCACCATGTCGCCGGATTGCAGCATTTCATCGAATGGCTTCATCGATCTTTTCTCCATCGATCGTTTTCCCCGGCATTGCGCATGCCGGACCGGCGTACTGACTGCCTCGCAAGGAACGTGCCTTGCGATATCCCCTCAGGTTCCCCCCTTTGTCGCGCAGCCGGCACGCCCCCGCGGCATGCCGCACCATGATGGTGCGATGCGCACGACGCAGGACGCGCCAGAGGCGTGCCATGCCCGCGCACGGCTTCTGCTGCACCGCGCCTGTCAAACATAGTTCCCCTGCGTGTCACGACTGTGCAATCTGCACTGCACCAATTCTTCCCCGCCCGGCGCGCCTCCTCGATTACCGCGCTGCCGGCCGGCAGCGGTTCCGCGCCCGCGTCGGCAGGGCTTCCCGCCGCCGTGCGGTCGCCCGCGCCCCGCCACCTTCCCGCCCGGTCTTGCCGCACCGCAGCGAAGCGCGACGCGGCGTCGGCGGCCCGTTGCGGCGGCCCGCCCTGCACCGCGACGGGGATTGCGCCACATCCTTCGGTTGCCCGGGCGGAATAGCGGAAAGGCGAGCCGGCGCGCGCAGGTGCGCGGCCGGCCCTGGGGGGGAAGTACCGTCTGCGGCAAGTCGGGCAGTTCGACGCGGTGAACTAACCAGTTAGCCGGGTCCGGCACCTCAACCGTATGTAGCCGTAATACCGCCGACAACGCCCATGCATATTTCGACTGACACCGATCGAAAAAAAACATCGGCTCCGATGCGCGAGGCGCGGTACGCTACAAAACCGGTTCAGTGAAATGGCGCCGCCGCCTTCCGGCGCCGACTATAAAAAGCGAAGATCAACATGGAAGCAAAGTGGCTGGAAGATTTCCTGAGCCTTGCGGATACCAAGAGCTTTTCCCGGGCCGCGCGTCATCGGCACCTCACGCAGTCGGCATTCAGCAGACGAATCGCCGCACTCGAAACTTGGATGGATGCGAAGCTGGTCGACCGCAGCATCAACCCGATCACGCTGACGCCGGCCGGGCAGATGTTCCGCGGGCTGGCCGCGGACATCCTGCGCAGCATGTATGCGGCACGCAACCTCGTGAACGGCTACGACCAGTTCGCGGCAAGCGACCAGGTCGTGCGCTTCGCCGTCGCGCATACGCTCGTGTTCACACTGTTCCCCGAATGGCTCAAGCAGTTGAACGGCGAAGTCGGCCACGTGACCGCGCGCGTGAACGCGGTGAACGTGCCCGAAGGCGTGCAGCAACTCGTCGAAGGTGAATGCGACCTGCTGCTCGGCTATCACCATCCGCAACTGCCGATCGTGCTCGATCCGAACCACTTCCCGTTCGTCACGCTCGGCGTCGAGCGGATCCTGCCGGTGTCGACGCCCGACGCACGCGGCAAGCCGGTATTCGAACTGCCCGGCACGCCGGACGCGCCGCTGCCGCTCCTCGCGTATTCGTCGGGCGCGTTCCTCGGGAACGTCGTCGAGATGCTGCTGCTGAATGCGTCCGAATCGTATGCGCTGCACCGGTGCTTCGAGACGCACATGTCCGAGGCGTTGAAGGGGATGGTCGTGGCCGGGCACGGCATCGGCTGGCTGCCCGAAAGCTGCGTGGCGAAAGAGCTCGCGGATGGTTCGCTCGTTCGTGCGGGCTCGGCGGACTGGATCACCGAACTCGAGATTCGCCTGTACCGGTCCGCGCGCAAGCGCGGGCTCGCGGCCGAACAGTTGTGGACCTACATCATGAACCGCCCGCGCGTCGCGGCCGAGCAGTCGATCGAGCCGGCCGTGCGCATCGCGCGCCGCAGCGCCGGCGGCAGCCGGTAACGCCCCTCACCGTTCCCTCATCGCCCGACTCGCCGGAGCGGGGGGGGGGGGGGGGGGGCCGCCCGCCCCCCCGGGCGGGGGGGGGGGGGGGGGGGGGGGGGGGGGCGGGGGGGTGTGGTGGGGGGGGGGGGGGGGGGGGCGCCGGGGGGGGGGGGCGCGCGCGGGACCGCAGCCAGCCCACCGCGGGCCGGCGCGGGCGCCCGCCCCCAAGGAGCGGC
>NZ_QTQA01000027.1:0-95430 GCF_003853825.1 Burkholderia sp. Bp9012
GTTCTGGAACACGCTACCACCGCTGACGGCCGCCATTTCCTTGCGGCTGAGTTCGTGGGCGCGGGACAGGTCGTTGATCATCAGTGCGGACATGGTAAATCTCCTTGGGTTTGCTGCGGTTTGGAAGAGAGCACGTTTCGTTGCGCTCGCAGCTACAAATGCACGGGGCGTGCCAGCGTCGAATCATGCGCGCATGAGGAGCGCTTAACCTCATGAAAACAAAAGCGATTCCATCTGGTATCCGACGTTTCGCCGGGACCGCCGAGCACGATCGAAGCACGACGATGTCGGATTCTTCCAAACGATTTCCGTGGCGGCTGTCCTGTCTCGACCAACATGAAGCCAGGAGTTGCGCTCGCGATTCGCGTCGCGGGCATCCATGTGCGGCAGCGGGGTGGACGCGTCGGCGCGAAAAGGCCGCCCACGCGTGCGCGATCGTGCGCGGCGGCCGGCAGTTGAGCGACACGCGCTTGCCGCCGGCGAACGCCGATACGACGATGCGCCGACGGGCGGCCGCAAGCGGAATCGACGCCAGGATCGGAAATCATGTGTTTCGCATAACTGAATTCTCTGCGTATCAGCAGAGCGGGCGGACGCATCGGGAATATCGCGCCGATGGCCAACGGCGCATCGATGCGACGACGCAGTTCCTTGACTGGCACCGCGGTGTCATCAACCTCGACGAGGTGGAGCGAAACTGTGAGCAGGGAAGGGAAGCCGAAAGCGCGTCGGGATCAGCCCGGCCGCGGATGGGAGAGAGCGGCGCGGCTGACGGGTCGTCAGCCAATCTGCCTGTTCATGCCGGCTGCGTTTTTATCATGCAGGGAAGCCCGCCAACGGACACGGCTGGCGGGCTTTTGAACGCCGCGAGGACGACCCCGCGGCGGACTGGAGCGCTTCGGTGCGACGCTATCGGATACGGCAGCCACTGCGAGGAAGGCTGGCGAAACTTACAGGCCCATCTTCGCGACCACCAGACCGCCAAGGTTGTTGATCGAGTTGGTCACGCTGGTGAGATCCAGGTGGGTCGATGCATCGACCTGGGTCACCGGGGCCGTGATGGTATTGGGGCTGGCGAACGAGAATCCGCTGCCCGTGGCGATGTTGTTGATTCCGAGGTTCTGGAACACGCTACCACCGCTGACGGCCGCCATTTCCTTGCGGCTGAGTTCGTGGGCGCGGGACAGGTCGTTGATCATCAGTGCGGACATGGTAAATCTCCTTGGGTTTGCTGCGGTTTGGAAGAGAGCACGTTTGCGTTGCGCTCGCAGCTACAAACGCACAGAACGTACCAGCTCGACTCGTGCGTGCTTGATGAGTGCTCAACCTAATGAAAACAAAGGCAATTTAATCGGGATGACGACGTTTCGCCGGACCTGTCGAGCAGGACCGGGGAAAGGCGGTGTCGGGTTTGTCCAAACGATTTCCCGGGCAGCTGTTTCACTTCAGCCAACACGAAAGCGGTCTGACGGGCCAGCCCCGTTCGGGATCGTGATGCCTTCGGAGCGTGGAGGATTCGTCAGGTTTTTCGCATCGGAACTGTGACGCACCTACGTCAGGAGATCGTCGTCATGAGCGCGATTGAATACGATGTCATCGTTGTCGGGAGCGGCTTCGGCGGAGCGGTGGCGGCCTGCCGCCTTGCGGAGGCGGGATGGAGGGTGCTGGTGCTGGAGCGTGGTCGCCGCTGGACCCCGAAGACGTATCCGCGCGACGAGACCGACCCGTGGCTTTGGGACCAGCAGAACCCGCAACGATTCCATGGCTGGGCCGACCTGCGGGTTTTTTCCCGCATGTCGGTGGTGGCTGCCGCGGGCGTGGGCGGCGGGTCGCTGATCTACGCCAACGTCTCGGTCGAGGCCAAGCCCGACGCCTTCGATCGGGGCTGGCCGCCCGAGATCACGTACGAGGCGCTCAAGCCATACTACCAGCGCGTGGGCTGGATGCTGTCGGTCCAGGAGGTGCCCGACAACCAGATCAGCGAGCGCACCCGCTTGTTGCGCGACGCTGCCGACGCCTGCGGCTGGGGCGATCGGTATCGCAAGTTGCCGCTCGCCGTGTCGTTCTCGCCGACCTACGATCCGTCCTTGCCCGGCGCGCGCGACGACCGGCATTCTGTCAGGCACGTCAACGTGCATGGAGTATCGCAAGGCACGTGCGTGCATTGCGGCAATTGCGACATCGGATGCCAGGTGTCGGCCAAGAACACGCTCGACCTCAACTATCTGGCCGTGGCCGAGCGCCATGGCGCAAAAATCCTTCCGCTGCACGTCGTGCAAAAGCTCGAGCCGCTCGGCGCGGGATGGCGCGTGCATTTCGACGTCATCGATCCCGCCGCCGGTAGTGTCATGCCCGGAACGGCCACGGCGGCCAGGGTGATCGTCAGCGCCGGATCGATCGGCAGTACCGAGTTGCTGCTCCGCTGTCGCGACGAACATCGCACGCTGCCGAATCTATCGCCGAGGCTCGGCTGGGGCTGGGCCTTCAACGGCGACTTCGTCACGCCGGCCTTCTACAGTCACCGGAAGATCTCTCCGTCGCACGGCGTCACCATCTCCGCTGCGATCGACCTTCTCGACGGGGCTGACGACAATGGTCAGCCTCTGTTCGTGGAGGACGGCGGCGTGCCCAATCTTGCGCATGATTTCGTGCGCCGCCACCTGCAGCGCTCGCACGGTGGGGTGATGCACGCGTTCTGGCGCGCCTTCGCGCGCCATTTCGATTGCGATGACCCGGTCGAGAACATGATGCCCTGGTTCGGCCAGGCGATCGATCCGGGGGACGGGCACATGCGTCTCGGCCGCCGCTGGTTTGCGCCATGGCATCGCATATTGCGGCTCGACTGGTCGTACGCGCGATCCCTGGCTGTCGTCGATGCGATGGTCGATGCGCACCGCCGCCTGTCGATTGCCACGGGCGGCGAACCCTTCGTCCCGCCGACATGGAGCGACTTCCACCGGCTGATCACCCCGCATCCGCTCGGTGGTTGCAACATGGGACTCACGCGCGAGGGTGGCGTCGTGAACGCGGACGGAAAGGTATTCGGTTACGACGGGCTCTACGTGATGGACGGTGCGACGATCCCGCGTGCGCTCGGGCTGAATCCGTCGCGCACGATCGCCGCGCTGGCCGAGCGCAATGTCGCCGTGCTGCTCGGCCGGCGTTCAGGGTAGGTGTTCCGGATCGGCGACGGTTGACAGGCAAGGGGAATGGCGCCGCGGCTACCTCTTGTCTCGTGGTTCCGTTTGTGTGCGACGAAACCGGGACCTCGAGCAACCCGCAGCTCCCATCTTCCTGTCGTCGTTGAAGATGACCCTGTTCCATCGTCAAGCGCGCGACTGATACGCCTGGCTCGCAAGCCAGCGTTGCCGGTTACCGCCGAACGGCGACTCGCTTACAGGGATTGCTCACTATTTTTCAGAAGATATTCCCGGCATATCATGCCTATGCGGTGAATATGCCGCTGCCTGATCGAGAGCCATGAGCAGAAACAGCCACTGTTGTATCTAACATTCAAGCCGGGGGACCCAATCATGCCTACGCCTGCAGAGCAACAAATTAAAGCGCAAATCGATTTGCTCTTGGACTTAAAACTGGTTGGCATGGACCCTGTCGAAAAGTCGAATTTGGAAAGCAGTATCGAGCAAATCCAAAAGCAATATGAGTTGGCAGTGGAAAAGGGAAAAACCTCCGCTCGCTACAAAGACCTCAGCGACTCCATCGCAAAGAACCTCCCGGCTCTCGTGAATGGCATTTACGCAGCCGACAAGGCGTTCAAGAAGGGCGACTATATCTCGGCCTCCGCGTCGATGATGAGCATCTGCGCGAGCGTACTCCCGATTTTGACCGCAGCGACGGCAACGAGCGGGCCCGTCGGTGTATTGATCGGCGCACTGCTCTCGGTTGTGGCGCAGATTCTCAGTTTTTTCGCGCCGCAGCAGCCCTCGCTTGAAAGCAAGATCCAGAAGATGCTGGATCAGCTCAAGACCGACGAGGAGATCGAGTCGATCAAGGGTTTCGGTCACAGTATCAGCAGCTACACATCGTCGTTGCGTTCGAAATGCGAGGGTGAGAAGAAGTGGATGGCGGCAGTCGCGCTCCCCGGTACGGTTTCCCTGGCAAATGATTCAGAAAATGTCGTCGGAATCGGTACGAACTTCAGCACGACCGTCGAAGTCGGTCAGTGGCTCACGTTCAATTCCGAGGCGCCGACAAAGCCCTACCAGATCGAGAAGATCGACAGCGATACGAGTTTGACGCTGGCAACGAAATATGCCGAAAAGTCGCTGTCGGGCGGCACATGCGAGTACCGGCGTCGGAAGATCGCGAAAAGAAGCATCGACGAAATTCTGGGCATGCCCCTCACGAACGAGACCGAAGCCGACGCTTTCTTGACGGAGTTGATCGCACTCGGTTGGGGACTGGGGAGGGATCAGGCGAAACTCGACGTCCCGGTTTTCTTGAACTGGAAAGTGGCGGCATATCTCCAGAAGCCGTCGAATCAGAGCAAGGACGGATGGCCTGAAGTCCTCGGCGTGTGGTGCCAGACTTATATCGAATTGCTGACAGCAAACACGATGCTCAATTGCATGATCAGTCGAGAAAAACTGGAGGCGGTGTTGGCCGCTACTCGAAAGGAGAACAAGACAAGCCCTCTTTCCGATGAGGTCCGAAGTCGGTGCCATGAAGCCGTGCTTTATCTTGCGGCACTCGTGAAAGTACTTCCCGCTTCGTGGGAAGCGGATAAAAAGGAAATGATCGAGATCGTGACAGCCGTGCGGCCTGTTGCGCGTGAGCGTGGACTCTACCTGCGCGTCGGACGTCGCGGGACCGGTCTTGGACTGTATGTCGCCCGGGGTAATGGCAAAGCCGCCCCTCTCGCGTGGGGCTATAAGAGCAACACCGGTTGGTTTGGTAGCCTCTCCATCCACACCCCCAAGGCCCAGATTGACTCGTTCACCCCCCAATATGACCTTCTGGCGGCAGAGAAAGGACCGTCCCGTGTTTCACACTTTCTTCTCGATTCCGTTAGTGGCGAGCTGTTCGACACCGGCCCCGTGGTCGGCAACGATCTCCCGGATGTGCGTCACCCGGAGACGTACCTCGACGTCAGCGGACTTGCGTTCAACGATGGCACATTCGGTGTTGACGGCAGCACGCACCCCAAGACGCTCGTTTCGCTTGCGATCGAGAACAGGGACATGAACGATGCGCGCTATGTGAATTACTACACGATCGGAAAAGACGGGAAGAGCACCCGGGTGAACATCCAGCATGGTCTGGCCAACCTGGCGGAAATTCGCTCCGTGTATGTTCCCGCGAGTGCTTTATCGGATGACCCGGACGGCGATGCCCTGACCGGCGACAACCAGCCCAAACCAAACTCGGTGCTCACGTATGGCGGGATTCGCAACAGCAATCAGTTGTATGTGACGGAACAGACTGAGCTGTCCATCGTGGAAGGCCCAGAAGGCTGGACGAGCTACAACGCGATCGAGGTCGATGCGCACTATGTGTGGCTATTCGGAAAGGAGGGCATCGCGTGCGCGACGCATGCCTCGATGCGCAAATTCGGAAGAGGCAAGATCGCGCGTCCGTCGTGGATCTATCACGATTTCGACACGCAGTTCAATCGCCCCGAGGTCGCCAATTTATACCCGTGTGCGGACGGGACGCTGCTTGTGGCCATGCTGGGCGATATCTACACGGCCGACTACAGGATCGATCGCAAGGCGTCGCGGGTTGTCACCAGTTCGTGGGTGAAACGGGGCGGCGATGCAACCCAGGTCGTGAAGATGCCAATTCCTTGCTGGTCGATACTGGAGCAATTGAATGCGTGTTTGCTCGAAGAGTAGCCATCGCGGAATCCAGGGCTCGTTCGTCGCGCGATGACGAGCCCGAGTCAAGGCCGCCAACGGACACGCCCGCGGCCCCGCTCATGATCTTGCGCGCCTTTGGCGGGCGACCATCAACTGAAGCGAGAATGGGAATGGCTCTGCTGGCTCCGAGCCGCTCACGCAGGCATTTCGGGATTTACCGAACGATCGCATCCGACCAGGCGATTGCCCCCGTGGAGGGGGCCTTGATTTCCCTGCAATTTTCCGGGTCGGGGCACCTAAGCGTGGTGCGGATCTTCCTTGTGGCCCTATATAAATTGTCTTTGCAATCAAGCACCTGCTGACTACCCGTTTGAGGGGCTCACATTTGCGTGGGTGGCCGCCGTAGCGGCCCGATGCACACGTCAAAGCGCGTGATGAAAGGCTGATAGTGCAGTCAGGAATCGACCGATTAGGCTCGGCGACTCGCACTCGAGGCGGGCAGATCACACGCGAGACTTGGAAGGATTCGTCGCACGTACCTTGCCACCGGGAAATTGAACGTCCCGCGCAGATTGATGCCCTCCCAATAGGTCGGCGCGATTCGCCTTAACTGTTCAGATTCCAGTGGCTGGCCCGTCGCCGCGTCAACCATTTTATTGCGAGTGCCCTTCGTGCTGGAGAAGCGTGAGTGACGCATCTTCCGTTGGGTCCGCAAGTGATACTGGAGCTCCTCCTTCAGAACGCCGCGCGCGTGCACAAACAGGCTGCGATTGGCTAGGTCTACCCATCCGACGGCAACAGGTCGAGTGGACGCCTCAGATGAGCGAGGGTGGAACACGGCATTTTCTCTTCGTCGTCAATCATGCGGGCATCTTTGGCCGGGTTGCAGCTAGCCATCTCTTCACCCCTCATGTGCCAATTCATCTTGGTCGAGCGCCCTGGACGATCCCGTCTCTTACGAAGCTTGCGGGAATCCTTGGTTAAGATTAGATCCCGCACAAATCGAAATCCAGCCGATTGTGTGCCGGAGCCGCGGGGCAGTATCACTCACGGCGGCCCTAAGCCGACCGGCAGCCGCAACTCCAGCGTCGTCCCGCCCGCCGAGCCGTCGATTACCAGCACCGCGCCGATGCTCTGCGCGCGCTGGCGCATGTTGTCCAATCCGTGGCCACGGTGTTCGCCCTTGAACCCCCCACCGTTGTCCCTCACACGGATGAACACCGAGCGCCCGCTGGCATCGAGTCCTGTCTGCACGCTGATCACGCTGGCGTGCGCATGCTTGAGGATATTGGTGAACGCCTCCTGAAGAATGCGCAGCAGATGCAGCAGGTTGCGCGGCGTGAGACACGCGAGCCGTGGTACCTCGGCCACCTGCCAGTCGAGCCCGATGCCTAGCTTGCGCAGCCGCGGGTCGACACGGTAGCGGAAGTTGCCCAGCACGGGCAGCAGGTCGTTGTCGCTGGGCTCGAGCGAATCGATGGTCAGCCGCAGGTCGTCCAGGCAGTCGCGCAGCGCAGCCGTCATCTCGTCGCCCGAGAGCGCACCGCGCTCGGCCAGATCCAGCATGGAGATCAGGTGCGCGCCGATGCCGTCGTGCATGTCGCTCGTGATGCGGCTGCGTTCCTCGGCGATCGCTTGCTCCCGCTCGAGACGCTGCAGGCGCTGGAAGTTCTGCTGCATTTCGACCCGCTTCTGCTCGACGCGCTGCTCGAGCTGCGCATTAAGCTGTTCCGATTCATTCAGCGATCTCGCGAAGCGGCTGACGAGCATCCAGCCGATCAACACGAACAGCGGGACGAAGGAGTAGGGCAGCAGCAGCTCGGACAGATCGTAGGGCCCGAGTCCGCCGTAGTGCAACAGGAACCAGATGGTGCGCCCCGATGATGCCAGCAGCAGGGCCGTGCTTTCCGCCGTGCGTGTGCGCCAGGCGATCCAGGCGAACACCGCGACATAGCCCATGAAGACAGGGGCCGTCAGCCATTTGGGGCTCATCGGCAACGACGCGATGCCGGCCACATTCATGGCGTTGACCACGAGCTGTATCGGCACCAAAGACCACAGCGCGGCCTCCAGGCGCGGCAGGCGCCGGCTGCCGTAGCGCAGTGCGAAGACGAAGGTCGACACGTTGACCAACTGCGCCGCCAGACTGCGTACGCAGTCCCAGATGGCAGGTTCCAGGGGCGGCGAGTCGAATAGCAGGTCGAACAGCATCAGCGCGAACGAGGTCGTCGCCAAGCCGAAATAGCCGAAGGTGGCCTCGTCCGGACGCCGCTGCCACAGCACCAGTATGAACACGCCGAGCGTCAGGGTCGCGCCGAACAGTATGCGGGGCCCGGTGAAAGCGATGAAAAGCTTACGCTCGTAAGCGGCGCGCAACGTCGCCGCTTCGCCGACCAGCGGGGCGACCACTCCAGCTCGTCCTGCGATGCGCACACGCAGATAAAGCGTGTTTTCTCCTTGGCGCAATTGAGTCGCCGGCAAATCATGAAACCGCGGTCCGGCATGTGCGTTCACATCGAGCGGTGACGGCGGATGGCCGACTAGCACCCCGTTGACGATCACCTCGTCGGCGGCGCCGAGGCGCGGCAGATACAAGGCCTGCGCTTTGGCCGGCAGCGCGTCGAGCCGCCAGCGCATGCGATACCAACCCACGCCCTGGAAGCCCGGCTTCGATTTCCACCAGAGGTCGGGCAGCGCGACGACCCGCCACGGCGCCGCATCCGGCGGCGGCTGGGCGCTCTCGCTCGACACGAACTCGGCGGTCTCGAATTGGATGGCGGGCTGGCTTGCTCCGACGGGCGACACCAGCACGAGCAGCGCGAGCCACAGCGACGCGTTAAAGCAACCCCATCTTGCCGGCTTCATATACCGCCACTCCGCGCGAATGTACCACGAGCTTCTGGTAGATCTTTTTCACGTGCGTGGTGATGGTGTGCTGCGACACGCCCAGCAGTTTGGCGATCTCGCCGAAGCTGAATCCCTTGGCGATCAGCGACAGCACCTCGGATTCGCGCGGCGACAAACCCGCGTCTTCGGCCGGCATCGCGGGCTGCGTCGCGAGCGCAGGCGTCCCCGCCGGCGCGCCCTTGAAGCGCTTGAGCAATTGCCGCGCGATCACGGGGCTGATCGGCGAGCCCCCGTCGACCAACTGCTTGATCAGCCCGACGAATTCCTCGGGCAGGCTGTCCTTGATGATGTAGCCGGTGGCGCCGGCCTCGATGCTCTGCAGGACATGCTGCTCATCGCCGAACACGGTGATGACCATGATGTCGGTGGCCGGGTGCAGGCGCGCTGTCTCACGGATCAACTCGATGCCGCTGCCGTCAGGCAAGCCAAGGTCGGTGACGAGGACGTCGGGCGCACGCTCGCGCACGACCTGCAGCGCCGCGGCCAGACTGCCCACTGCGGCGAACAGTTCAAGTGCCGGATCGGCCGCAATGATGCGGCAGAAGCGGTTGAGGAACTGGGTGTCGTCCTCGACCACCATCACCGTCGTCATGGCACGTCCCTCCTGGCCAGCGCCGGCGCCGGCACATACCAGATCATCACGCAACGGTGAAGCGCTGGCAATGCCTGCCAGCGGTCCAAGGTCGTTCACTGCGGATTTCCTCTCGCAGGGCGTGGCGGCACGCGTCGCCTGTAAATATTAGGCGCGCGCAGCTTGAGCCGCATCGCGCGTTCGCGTTTTTACTCCGCCTCGCCTTTCGCCAGGCATCCCCTGTTCGGGTGATGCCGCGGCTCGATTGCGCGATATGAGCGTGAGGTCAGGCAGCCTAGCCTTGCAGCAAGGCATCACGAACCGAAGTTCGTCATGCCCCCGCCACGGTCGACACTGCGAATGCGATCGCGTCTGTCGAGCCCGGGCGGCCCCAAGTTCTTACTTTCCCAGGAGAGCACCATGAAGATCACCTCTCTGCTCATTGGCGTAACCTGCTTCGCGATCAACCTGCTGGTCGGCAGCACCATGGCGCAGGCCGCCGAGCTCAAGGTGCTCAGCGCTCAGGCCATGCGCTCGGTGCTCGCAGAGCTTGCGCCTCCGTTCGAACGCAGCTCCGGTCACAAGCTCAAATTCGAGTTCGACTCGCTCGGCGTGACGAGACGGCGCATCGACTTGGGCGAGAGCTTCGACGTGGCCATTCTCACCCCGTCACATATCGATGAGCTCATGCAGCAGGGCAAGGTCGCGGCGGGCACGCGCTGCGACCTTGCGCGCTCGTTCATAGGCGTGGTCGTGCGCGCAGGGGGGCCGAGGCCGGATATTGCGACGGTCGAGGCCTTCAGGCAAACCATGCTCGATGCGAAATCGATCAGCTACTCCGATGAAGGGGCGACAGCCCTATATCTGAGCGGCATGTTCGAGCGGCTGGGCATCGCGGAAGCGATGAAGGGCAAGACCAAGCTAGCGAGGGGCGGCACCGCTGTGCAGTTGGTGGCGGCTGGCACGAGCGAGCTCGGCATTACAGTGATCAACGCAATCCCGCTATCGCCTGGCGTCGACCTGCTGGGCTCGCTGCCGCCCGGACTGGAACACCATGTCGATTACGCTGCCGGCATGGCAGCCGCCTCGACGCAGCAGGAAGCCGCCAGGGCTTGGCTCGATTTCCTGAAGACGCCGGCTGCGGTGGCGGTGATCAAGGCGAAAGGCCTGCAGGCCGTCGCCCCGTGAATGATGCGAAGACCTGAGTTCCGAGGGCGCGGGGAAGCGAGCGGCGCACGCCGTCGCGGCCGATGCTGCCGCGCGGGCGAGGTTGCGCGGACGGTCGGGTATCGGCGCCGTCCACGCCGTATCGCAATGTCTTTTCATATGAGGTGCCACGATGAAGACTGTATACAAGGCGGCACTGGCCGCCATCTGCCTGCTGGGTGCGGTCGGGATTGCGCAGGCGGACAGACGGACCGACGAGTCACCGTCCACGAGCGCCGGGACGCCCTCCGACGCGGCGATCAGCGCCACCGCAGTGGGCGGCGTACCCAGTGCCGGGTCGCAGGCGGGCGGCCCCGCGGGGCTCACGCGCGCTCAGGTCAGGCAGGAACTGATCCGCGCGCAGAGGTCGGGCGAACTCGATCGGCTCAATCAGTTCTACGGCGGAGGGCAATAAGCGCCAGCGTGACTAACCAGCGCGGCCGTCCCGACCATCGGCGGCCGCGCGGTCGGCGGCCCGGCTGCGCGCGAGGACTCTGATGTGATGGACGACTCCCGCTAAGCGGCGAAGGATTTATGCCAAAGTGGAGAAGTCGTGACGTGCACGGCAAAGGAGCGTTCATGATGAACAGTGGTGGTCACAACGTGGCCGGACTGGCGACGTGCGACGAAGGTTTGATGCCGGACATGTCGCTCACCCGGAGATGGAGCGTCGCGACTGCGTACACATACACGCTCGGCCGCTTCGATTCGGGACGATGCCGCTACTGGCCGACCTGGCGGCAGCTCGGCGTGATCGGCATGTACGCGCTGTCGTCGCGCACCGACATGTATGGAGAGGGCATCTGGCAGAACGCCCGCCACCTCGATGGCACCGGGCTGCCGGGCGCGCAGATTTCGAATTTCTCGGCTGCGTCCGGCCCGAACCAGCTCGTTCTCGCGGTTGGAATGCGCCACACGTTTTGAGGGCGCCACCGTCATCATGGCATTGCATGCGCTTAAGCCTAACAATCGGAGTGGGCCGGTCCGGTCACCTATCGAGGTGAAAAGGAATGAGCAATACGTATGGCGCCATCCAATGTTCGAAAATCCGCTTTGTGGAAAGTGGATAAGTTATCCGAAAGATGTTGAATGACACTGCACGGACTGGCTTCCGGTCTCATGCCGCGTGAGATCGAATTTCGATCGCAGTGCATTCCATGGCGGGTTCTTGAACGACTGAAAGCTTGATGATGACGCTGAATCCGACCGTGGCCCATGTGCTCAAACGCCTGTATTACCCGATTGATGTGATCCTGACTTGCGTTCGCTGGTATGTGGCCTATCCGCTCACCGAGGCCATTCCCCAAGATTGAAATGGCCCGAAGGAATCAGGCAGGTCAGGTCGACATCCGCACGTGTTGAGATTAGTCCGATTATTGATCGGAAATCAAAAATGATTCGTTCCGACTTATGGTTATCAACGGAACGAAGTCACACTATCGTAGCGGCTTACGATTGGTGCTCGACTCTCTTCCCATGAAGACCACACTAGACGAAATGCTCGCGTTCGTAACGATCGCAGACACGGGTTCGCTGACGGGTGCGGCGGACCGGTTGCATCAGCCGACCTCCGTGATGAGCCGAATCCTGCGGCGCGTGGAAGATAAACTCGACACAACGCTGATCAGGCGCACGACACGCCGGCTAGAACTCACGGAAGAGGGCAACGTCTTCCTCGACCACGCGCGAGACATTATTGCGTCGGTCGAGTTTGCCGAAGACCAGATCGCGCGGCAGCGCGAAGCACCGGCGGGCCGTCTGCGGATCAATGCCGCGATGCCATTCATGCAGCACGTGATCGCGCCGATGATGCCGGGGTTTCGCGAAGCGTATCCGGCGATCGAGGTTGAACTTCATACGAGCGACGAGATTATCGACCTACTCGAACAGCGCACTGATGTCGCGATTCGGATCGGCGAATTGCGCGACTCGACACTGCACGCGCGCAAGCTCGGCAGCAGCAGGCTACGTATTCTTGCCAGCCCGGCCTATCTGGAGAGGGCAAGGACACCCGAGAGCGTGGACGATCTTGCGACCCATACGCTGCTTGGCTTCGTCCAGCCGGAGACGCTGAACCACTGGCCGTTGCGTACTGCGGCCGGCGATGGGTACCGGGGACAGCCTGCGCTGCAGGCATCGAGCGGCGAGACGCTGCTGACGCTCGCGCTCAATGGCGCCGGCATCGTGTGCCTGGCGGATTTCATGACGGGTACGCATCGCCGCGACGGCAGTCTGGTCGAACTGCTCGTTGACGATACCACCGAATTTCGCCAGCCGATTCATGCGGTCTACTATCGCAACGCGACGCTGTCGTCACGCATCGTCAGCTTTCTTGACTACGTCGGTGCACAGTTGAAGGAAAGCGGCGACATCGACTGAGCGAAGTCGGTGAACGGCGGGTCATGCCGCAGCGTAAGGGCGGCCTGTTCGATCGGTATCGGACAGGCCGCCCTTTTTTCCATCGACCGATCCGCCGCCTCGATCGAATTCTGGGAGCGGCAGTCTACTGTCCCAGCGCACTCATCAGCCTGACGTGGCTGAGCACTTCGTCGGTCCGTGCCTGCGCGAGTGAGTCTTCGGCCGCGAGCAGCGAACGCTGCACTTCCAGCGTATCGATGAACGCCGATTCGCCGCTGTGCCACGACTGGTTGATCTGCGTATAGGCGCCGCGCGCATTCGCCACCGCGCGTTCGAGGCGCTCGGTGCGACTGCGATCGCGGGCAGTCGCCGCTACCGACGTCTCGACATCGCTGACCGCCGTCAGCACTGTCGCGCGATATGCGGCGAGCGCCTGATCCGCCTGCGCACGGCGTAACGCGACGACGCTGCGCCGCCGCCCGCCGTCGAACAGCGGTGCGCTCGCGCCGGCGCCTGCCATCCACGCCAGCGACCGCGCGAGTGTGGCACCGGAGAAGCCGTCGATCGCCGCGCCGATCACGCCGATCAGTTGCAGGTGCGGCTTCAGGTCGGCCTCGGCCACGCCGATTCGCGCATAGGCCGCGACGACGCGTGCCTCGGCGGCGCGGACGTCCGGCCGTCGGCGCAGCAGGTCGGCCGGCGTGCCGATGCCCGGCGTGGAGGCCGTCCACACCGGCCCTGGCGCGGGCGGGTCGAGTTGCGCGTAGATGTCCTGCGGCGTCGACGCAGCGATGATCGACAGCCGATGAATCGCGGTCTGCCGCTGCAGTTGCAGCGCGGGTAGTTCGGCCAGCGTCGTCTCCGTCTGCGCGGCGGCGCGGTCGACGTCGGCGACCGGCACGACACCCGCATCGAACAGACGCCGCGTCGATTCCTCGGTACCGCGCTGGCTCAAAGCGTTGGCCTCGACCAGTGCGAGCCGCTGTTCGAGTCCGCGTACCGTCACATAGGTGCGCACGGTTTCGTCGATCGTTGCGATCCGCACGGCCACCGCATCGTTTTGCGCGGACGCAATGTCCGCGTCGGCGGCCGAGACGCCCTGGCGGATGCGGCCGAAGATGTCGATTTCCCATGCGAGGCTCGCGTTCAGGTCGAACGCGTTGCCCGTCGTCGGCGTATCGGTCGGGAACGCCTGCGACGCGGACAGCCGCTGGCGGCCGGCGCTCGCATTCAGGTCGAGCGACGGGAACCACTGCGACGCCGCGCCGATCCGCACCGCGCGTGCCGCGTCGATGCGCGCGACTGCGGCCTTCAGGTCAAGGTTGTTCGCGAGTGCCGTGTCGACCAGCCGGTCGAGAATCGGATCGTGAAAGCCGTGCCACCACGCACCGGTGTCGGCGGCCGGGCCGCTGGCCGCGAGGTCGGCATTCGCATAGGTCGCGGCCAGCGGTGGCGGCGAAACGGTGGCGACCGGGGCGCTCGTGCACGCAGTCAGGACGGCCGCCGCGGACAGCGCGGCCACGAGTCGAACGAATTTCATTGCACCACCTCCGTCGCGACGGCCGCGACAGCGGTCTTGCGCATCGCGAGCCGGCGAACCATCACATAGAAGACGGGCGTAAACAGCAGCCCGAAGAACGTCACGCCGATCATCCCGAAGAACACGGCCGCACCGACCGCCTGGCGCATTTCCGCGCCGGCGCCCTCGGAAATCACGAGCGGCAGCACGCCGAGAATGAACGCAAGCGACGTCATCACGATCGGGCGCAGCCGCTGCACGCACGCTTCGACGACGGCCTCGACCAGATCGATGCCGTCGGCCTCCAACTGTCGCGCGACCTCGACGATCAGGATCGCGTTCTTCGCGGCGAGCCCGACCAGCACGATGAAGCCGATCTGCGTGAGGATGTTCACGTCCTGGCCGAGTGCGCGCACGCCGAGCGATGCGGCGAGCAGGCACATCGGCACGATCAGCAGGATCGAGACGGGCAGGCTCCAGCTGCCGTACTGCGCGGCGAGCACCAGATACACGAGCAGCACGCACAGCGGGAATACGAGCAGCCCCGTGTTGCCGGCGGTGGTCTGCTGGTACGAGAGATCGGTCCATTCGAACGAGATGCCGGGCGGCAGCACCTGCTTCGCGAGCGTTTCCATCGTCTTGATCGCGAAGCCGGAGCCCAGGCCCGGCGCGGTGTCGCCGTTGATTTCGGTGGCCGGATACAGGTTGTAGCGCGGTGCGCGATCGACGCCGAGCGTGTCGTCGATGCGCGTGACGCTGCCGATCGGCACCATTTCGCCGTCGCGGTTGCGTACCTTCAGCCGCGCGAGATCGGACGCTTCGACGCGGAACGGCAGGTCGGCCTGCGCGGTCACGCGGTAGGTGCGCCCGACGATGTTGAAGTCGTTGATGTAGGTCGAGCCGAAGTACGTTTCGACCGCATCGTTGATTTCCTGGCTGGGCACGCCGAGCATCTCGGCCTTCTCGCGGTCGAGTTCGACATGCACCTGCGGGCTCGTCGCGGAGTAGGGCGTATAGACGCCGACCATGCCGGGCGTGCGGTTTGCGGCGGCCACCAGATCCCGCGTCGCCTTCGCGAGCGCGGCGGTGCCGAGGCCGTTGCGGTCTTCCAGCCGCATCGCGAAGCCGCCCGTGCTGCCGAGACCCTGCACCGGCGGCGGCATCGCGACGACGATCGACGCTTCCGTGATGCTCGCCAGCCGTTGACGCATCTCGGCTGCAATCTTCTCGATCGTCAGGCCCTGCTTCTTGCGCTCCGGCCACGGCTTGAACACCGGGAACAGGCCGGCGCTGTTCGCCGAATTCGTACCGGTCGCCGCATTGACGCCGGAAAACACCGGCACGCGGGCGACACCGGGCACCGACAGCGCGATGTCCTCGATCTTGCGCGCGACCGCGCTCGTGCGTTCGAGCGTCGCGCCGTCAGGCATCCGCACGAGTACAACGAGGTAGCCGCGATCCTGCGCCGGAATGAAGCCCTTTGGGCTCGATACGAGCAGATAGCCGGTCGCGGCGATCAGCACGACGTACATTGCGGCCATCGCGGGGATAATCCGCACAACTTTCCGGACCAGCCTGCCATACGCGTCGGACAGGCGCTGGAACACGCGGTTGAATGCGTTCGCGAAGCGCTGCACGACACGCATCGCAGGCGCGAACAACGCGGCAACCCGCGACACGGGCGCGGCGGCATCGGGTTCGTCGGCATGCGCTTTCAGGATCATCGCCGACAGCGCGGGCGCGAGCGTCACCGACGTGAAGAACGAAATCGCGGTCGACACGGCGATCGTCACGCCGAACTGGCGGAAGAACTGGCCCGAGATGCCGGGAATGAACGAAGTCGGCACGAACACCGCGCAGAGCACGAGCGTAATCGCGAACAGCGCGCCGCCGACTTCCTTCATCGTCAACAATGTCGCGTCGCGCGGCCCTGCACCGGTCGACAAGTGCCGCTCGACGTTCTCGACCACGACGATCGCATTGTCGACGACGATCCCCACCGCGAGCACGAGGCCGAACAGCGTCAGGTTGTTGATCGAGTATCCGAGCACGGCCATCGCCGCGAACGTGCCGACGAGCGACACCGGAATCGACAGGATCGGGATGATCGACGGCCGCCAGCCCTGCAGGAACAGCAGCACGACGAACACGACGAGCACGACCGCCTCGTAGATGGTCTTGACGAGTTCGTGGATGCTGTCGCCGATGAACGCGGTCGGGTTGTAGCCGATGTTGTAGACGATGCCTTTCGGGAAATCCTGGCTCAGCTCGGCCATCTTCTTCTCGACCGCAGCCATCGTCGCGACCGCATTGGCGCCGGGCTGCTGCAGCACCTGCAGCGCGATCGTCGGGTGGCGCAGCATGTAGCTGTCGGTCGCATAGGCGAGTGCGCCCACTTCGATGCGCGCGACGTCCTTCAGCCGCACGAGCCGCCCGTCCTTGCCCTGCTTCACGACGATGTCGCTGAAATCCTCAGGGCGCTTGAGCCGCCCTTCGAAGATCAGGTTCGGCTGGAAGGCCTGGTTCGTGATAGGCGCCTGCGCGACCACGCCGCCCGCGAGCTGCGTGTTTTGCGCGCGCACCGCGGCGATCAGGTCGCTCGGGCTCAGGCCGAACGACGCGACGCGCTCGGGATCGAGCCAGATGCGCATCGAGTATTCGCGCGCGCCGAGCGGGTTGATGTCGCCGACGCCTTCGATCCGCTTGAGCACGTCCGCGACGTTGCGGATCGCGTAGTTCGATACGTACAGTGGGTCGTAACGCTGGTCGGGCGAGTACAGGAAGATCGTGCCGAGCTGCGTCGGCGACGATTTGCGCACGGACACGCCGCTGCGCTGCACGGGCTCGGGCAGGCGCGGCGTCGCGAGCGCGACGCGGTTCTGCACCAGCACCTGGGCTTTGTCGACATCGGTGCCCGGCTTGAACGTCACGGTGATGTTCAGGCTGCCGTCCGACGTCGCCTGGCTGTACATGTACAGCATGTCTTCCACGCCGTTGACTTCCAGTTCGATCGGCGTCGACACCGTCTGGGATACCGTTTCCGCGGAGGCGCCCGGATAGGTCGCCTGAATCACGACAGTGGGCGGCGCGATGTCCGGATACTCGGACACCGCGAGCGAGAAATAGGCCAACGCGCCGGCGATCGTCAGCACGATCGACAGGACGATCGCGAGCACCGGCTGCTGCACGGACAAGCGGCCGAGGTTCATTGCGCGCTCCCTGTCGTAACGGTTGCAGGGCCGGCGGCATCTGCCGTCGCGATCGCGCGCGGAACGACCTTGACCTTGTCGCCGGCCTGCACGCGCTGGAAGCCGTCGACGATCACGCGGTCGCCCGCATTCAGCCCCGCGTCGATCTCGCGCAGGTTGCCGTACAGGCGGCCGGGCGTCACCGGGCGGATCGCGACGACGCCGTTCGCGTCGACGAAATACAGCACTCGGCGTGTCGCGTCGGTTGCGACGGCCGAATCGGGAACGAGCAGCGCGTGATGCGCGACGCGGCTCGACAGAGACACGCGGCCGAACTGACCGGGGCTCAGGCGCCGGTCAGGATTCGCGACGCGCGCGCGCTGCCGCAACGTGCCTGTCGAGTTGTCGAGGCGGTTGTCGACGAAATCCATCGTGCCCGTCAGCGATGGCTGCGCATCGCCCGGCAGCGCGATCGCAACCTGCCGCGACGACGCGTTGCCGCCGCTTTTCTGCGCTTCGCGCGTATAGCGCAGGTAGCTTTCCTCGTCGACGTCGAAGTAGATGTCGATCGGATCCTGCGACACGATCGTCGTCAGCACGGTCGCATCGCTGTCGCCGCCTTTCACGAGATTGCCCTCGCTCACGAGCTTGCGGCTGATGCGGCCGGACATCGGTGCGACGATGCGCGTGAACGACAGGTCGAGCCGCGCGCGTTCGAGCGCGCCTTGCGCGCTCGTCACCTCGGCCTGTGCGCTTTGCACGGCCTGTCTGCGCTGGTCGTAGAGGCTCTGCGCGATGGTGTCGGTCTTGATCAGGATGCTCGCGCGCTCGAAATCCTGTCGGCTCAGCTTCAGTTGCGACTGCGCGCGTTCGAGCGTGCCCTGTGCAGCGGTGACGGCCGCCTGGTACGGGCGCGGATCGATGACGAACAGCAAGTCGCCTTTGCGGACGGTCGCGCCGTCCTGGAATGCGACCTTGTCGAGATAGCCGCTCACGCGCGGGCGCACGTCGACCGTGTCGACGGCTTCGAAGCGGCCCGTATAGACGTCGACATCGTTGACGTCGCGGGCGACGGGCGGGCTGACGATCACGCTCGGCGTCGCGGCCGGTGCGGTGTCGTCCGACTTGCAGCCGGACAACGCGAGCAGCGCGGCCAGCGGAACGGCGGCCAGCACGGCCGGTAGCGCGATGCGCTTCAATCCTGGATAGCGGTTCATGTGCGTGCGAAGTATCGAGTGAGGCGCATCGCGCCGGATGGTGCGCAGTATCGTGCGCGGCGCACGGCGGATAAACAGATGAAGCGGCATAAGAACTTGTACTGCGCAGTCACGAATCGCCGCGCGGGGCGACGATGCGCGAGCCGGTTGTGCAGGATGGCGGGACAGGCGGGAAGTTCGGTGACGACGCGCGGCCCGAATGCCTGTTCAGGCGGTTCGGGCCGGCAATACGGAGGGACGGGGCAAGCGTATGCGCGTGTCGAGAGGCCGGCTCTCTAGCGCGTCGATGCGAATCAATGGCCGCGATAGATCGAGTCGCGGCCGTTGACCATCACCGCGCGGCCGGATTCGCTGGTGGAGCGGCCTTCGCTGCCGTAGCCGGTCGTCGCGGCGGCCGGTGTGGTGTGCGGCGCATCCTGCGCGACGGTGTTTTCGCGGACACGCTTTTCCGCAGCGAGGATCGCCGCCGGATACTGGTTGTGATCCATCGCCGGACGATAGCCGGCGGCGACGAGTTGCGCTAGTTCGGCCTTCACTTCCGCACGGGTTGGTTGACGGTCGGCCTGTTGCGCGAAAGCGAGGGCCGGGACGAAAAGAATCAGCGAGGCAATGGTACGAGAGCGGAACGATTTCATGACAGGAACCTGTATTGGTTGAGAGGGCCGCAGCGACCTTGGTGTCGCTGCGGTGATGCCAATATAGGACGGGTGCCGTCGATGAAAAACGGCAGATCGACAAATTGACTTTTGATCTTATGTCATGAGTCGGGCATCAGGTTTCACATGTGCCTCCCTGGATTTTTGGGCTGTGCCTTGTTTAATCGACTGGCCGTTTGGAACCGCATCCAGGCTCATTCAATATCGTCCAGCTTTACTCCGGTGTTGTTCTTCCATGTCAGCACGGCGCAACTCGCGACTACCGCCACCACGATGAGATAGACATTGAATAGCTGCCCCTTGTCGATGGAATACAGCCATGCATTCAGATATGAGGCGGTGCCGCCGAAGAATGCGACCGCCAGTGAAATGAAAAAGCCGAAGAGACGGGTGCGGTAGCGTGTCGGCACTTGTTCCGAAATGGCGGCAGGCTTGCTCCCGGTGATAAATGCAACGAGCACGAGCCCGACCGACTGCGTGACGAGCAACGTCCACGGCTCGCTGGAAATCAGGCTCCAGAGCGGAAAGATGGTGATCGAGATGCCGAGCAGCGAGATGAGCGTCGTAACCTTGCGTCCGGTGAAATCGGAAAGGCGACCAATGAGCGGAAGCGCGATCAGATAGATCACCTGGGCAATGCAACTCATTGTGAACGCGCGGTGCGCATCCATGTGCTTGACACTGATTGCGTAGATGGCTGCGGACGTTACCCACGTATAGTAGGTAAGCGTCGAACCGGCCTCGTACACGAACAGCTTCAAGCCTTCGCGCACGACCTTGGCCCGCGGCCACGGCTTGTGACGAGCCTGGGTCGAGGCGTCAACGATGACGCTTTCCACCATATTGCGGCGCAGCCATAGCGCGAATATCGCGAGAAACCCGCCCGACGCGAACGGCACCCGCCATCCCCAGTTCTGCATGGCGTCCGGTGAAAGGAACGCCGTGAGCGACGCAAGAAAAAAAGTGGCAATCAGCGAGCCGGCGCCGACCGACATGAACACGGCACTCGACCACAAACCACGCTGCTCGGGCGGAGCGATTTCGGCAACGTAGGCATAGGACGCCGTTGTTTCGCCGCCGTGCGCCGCACCCTGCACGAGGCGCGCCACCAGCAATGCGGCCGAGGCCCAGCTGCCGATTGCGTCATATGGCGGGATGATCGCGATCAGAAGGCTCGCAAACGCCATGAGGAGCATCGTACTCAGGAGTACCGAGCGGCGTCCGATGCGGTTGGCGATGGCGCCGAATACGATGCCACCCAACGGGCGGGCGAAGAAGCCTGCAGCGAATACGGCCAGCGTACCGAGCAGCGACGATGTCTTGTTCGAATTGTCGAACAGCGCGCCGGCAATATAGACCGATGCAACCGTATAGACCGTCCAGTCGAACCATTCGAGCAAATTGCCGAGACTGGACGCGATCAGGGATCGCCGATGAGATGAAGGTTGCGACGCGGCACGTCGCGACGACGAGGAAAGATGAGAAAGGTAAGTCATGAAGTCTCCGATTTATTGTCGCGGGACATGCTTTCGCGCCCGGTTCGCGCAACCTGAGGGCTCAGGCAATAGCGTGGTCGATGGCTTCCATCGCCGCGACGATGTCCTCGATGCCGAGCGTGCGCTCGAAATGTGCCGAATAGGGGGCTTGTAACGTGAAGCGGGCGACAGTCTCGTAGTGCTCCCGAGTGACGACGCCAGCGCCCAGGTCGCTCAAGCGGACCGGCAGGCCAATGCGCGCATAGAGGCCGATCATGTCGCGCATGAAATCGGGGGCTCGACGTTCGAGATGGAGTTGAACGAGCAGCGCGTACGCGACCTGCAAGCCGTGTGGTGCCCGCGCCGACGTTTCGAGCCGGGACAGGCCACGCGTCATCGAATGAGCGATTGAGAGCCCCGCGCTTTCGAAGCCCAGGCCGCTCATCAGAATGACGGCTTCGACGAGCCGGTCGAATGCCGGAGCAGTGCGGCCGTGTTGGAGCTCGGCCAGCGCCGTCTCCGCATGGGCCTGGATGATCGAAAAGCACTCGCGCGCGAGCACGTACGCCGAATAGGACGGCCTCGCGCCGAACATGTTTTTGCCGCCGCTTTGCAGGCACTGCTCTGCTTCGAAGTATTTGCTGATCGCGTCACCGATCCCGGCAAGCAGGAAATGCGTCGGCGCCTGGGCGATCAACGTGGTGTCGACCAGCACATACGTGGCGCTGCGCGGCAAGTGCCTGACCGCCGCGAGTTGATGATCGTCGTCGTACACCACATAGTTTTTTGACGTGGGGGAGTCGTTCGATGCAACGGTGGGCACGGTGATCAACGCGCAATGAGCAGCATCGACGAGCGCCTTGCCGGCGTCGAGCGTCTTGCCGCCGCCGATCGCAACAACGACGCCATAGTCGAACGATTGCGCGGCATGCTCGAGCTCGCGGACTTTGCGATCCGTGAGTTCACCGCTGAACGCCAGCCAGCGCACGTCGATTTCGTGCGCGGCGCACGAGGCCGCGATTCGCGAGCCGAACTGCTCTTTCACGAAGCTGTCGCAAAGGACAAGCGCGCGCTCCGAGCAGTCGCGAATGTATTGACCGATATCGCCAAGGAGTCCATCGCCCTGGATGTATCGGCCCGGAGAGCCAAAAATAAGTGCAGTCATGATTTCGAGTGACAGGTGGAGAACGTTCGGTACGGGGTCTTGAACAGATACATCACGTCCGATGCGTCAGTGATCGGGATGAAATACGCGCGCCCGCGTCACCGGTCGATCTGCTGGCACGGGCCGCGTGTTCGGGCAGCGAGCTCGCTGAGACGTTGGGTGACAAAGATGCCGGCCTCAGGCCTGCGGATTCACGTTGGGGAGCAGGAATTCGACAAAGTGATCGAGCTGCGACGTAACCATGTGTTCGCCACGGTGAGTGCGAGCGCCACGCGCTTCGGCTTCTGTCAGAAGCCGCGTGACCGCGGGCTGCATGACCACCTCGGCGACGACCATTGCAGGCGTCAGCTTCGACGTGTCGCACGGCAGCGCGTCGTCAGGTTTTAGCCCGAGCGACGTTGCGTTGATCACGATGTCGTGATTGCCCGGTTCGTCGCTGCCGGCTCTTACCTCACAGTTCGGCACCGCCTTTCCGACGAGTGCCGCCAGGTCGTGTGCTTTTTCCGGACTGCGGTTGGCGATCGTCAGCCGTGCAATGCCCGCGCGCGCCAGTGCCAACGCAAGGGCAGTCGCCGCTCCGCCGGCGCCTAGCAGAAGCACGTGCTTGCCCGCGAGCGCGATGCCCTCGCGCAGCATGCCGGCGACAAAACCGGAACCGTCATACATTCGCCCCGTATAACTGCCGCTCGCGTTGCGGCGGACCGCGTTCACGACGCCGAGCAACGATGCGTCGCCTTCGAGCTCGTCGCACAGTTCTGCCGCCGCCTGTTTGTGCGGAATGGTGAGCACGACACCGGCCAGATTGGCGATGTGCCGCAATCCGTCCCACGCCTGCGTCAGATGCTCGGGACGCACGGCCCACGGAACCATGATCGCGTTGATGTTCTTCCTGGCGCAAAGGGCATTGAACAGGGTGGGCGTCCGGACGTGAGCGGCCGGCCACGCCATCAAGACAATTACCTGTGTTTCGCCATTGACCGCGGGCGAGGAGGGTGGAGTGGTCAGCATGCGTGTCTCCGTGTTGTTTGAAAATATATGATGCATCATGTGATGGCGATACGGCAAGGTCAATTTGCGGACCGCGATTCATGATGGCCGAAATGCCACGCGTACACAGCGACAGCAGACGCAGTGGCGCGTCGATCATTGCGCCAATAAGATATATGATGCATCATGTGCGAAACGAAGGCGAGATGCCGGATCTTGCCGCGCTCGCCTCGTTCCTTTCAGGTTCCAACAGGAGACACTATGTCGACATCATTGCAGGAGAGCGATCAGGCGCTTTCCAGGGAGACTCTCGCGCAGTTGCGCGAGAAGGCGCAATTCGTCCGCCTCGAGACGATTCGTCTGATAGAAATCGCGAAGACGGGACACTACACGTCGGTGTTTTCCGCAGCCGAAATCTTTGCTGCGCTTTACTACGACGTCATGGCGCTTCGTGCCGGCAATCCGCAATGGAAGGATCGCGACCGGTTCACGATGGGCAAGGGGCACGCGGCCGTCGGACTTTTTCCCATTCTTGCGGACTACGGTTTCATCGACCGGGAGACGCTCGATGGCTACACCCGTCTCGGCAATCCGCTCGGCGATCATCCGGACATGACCAAGGTTCCGGGCATCGATTTCAGCTCGGGGTCGATCGGCCACGCGCTGTCGAACGGTGCCGGCATGGCCAAGGCGGCGCAGATGGCAGGCAGCCCCTTCAAGGTTTTCACGTTGCTGGGTGACGGCGAAATGCAGGAAGGGCAGGTATGGGAGGCCGCGCTGTTCGCCGCGCATCACCGCCTCTCGAACCTCATCGCGATTGTCGATCGCAACGGCTATCAACTCGACGGCAAGGTCGACGACGTCATCGGCATCGAATCGCTTGCGGAGAAGTGGCGCGCCTTCGGCTGGGAGACGCATGAAGTAGACGGCCACGATCTGACTGCCCTCGTGCCGCTGCTGCGTCGTGTGAAGGCCGACCCGGTGCGCAGCAAGCCGGTCTGCATCATCGCGAAGACGGTCAAGGGCAAGGGCGTGTCGTACATGGAAACCGAACCCGGCTGGCATCTCGGCTATCTGGCCCCCGACGACGCGCAACGGGCGATCGAAGAAATCAAGAGCAAGGTGATCTAAGCATGTCTACTCCGCAAAATCCCGATTCGTGGCAGTACCGCGCGCTCAACGCGCGCAATCCCGGCCTCGACTATCTGTCCGATGCGCTCATCGATCTCGCGCGCGAAGGTCATCCCGTCGTCGCCGGCTCCGCCGATCTCCAGTATTCGAACGGCTTGAACAAGTTCGCCGGCGAATTCCCGGAGCGCTACGTGCAATTCGGCATCTCGGAGCAGAACATGGTTTCCGCCGCCGCCGGCATGGCGACCACGGGCCTCATGCCGTTCGTCGCGACCTTCGCATCGTTTCTCGGCCTGCTGTGCTGTGAGCAGATCCGCATGGATGTCGCGTACTGCAAGCTGCCGGTGCGGCTCGTGGGTCACCATACCGGCATCTCGCTCGGCTTCTACGGTACCTCGCACCATGCAACGGAAGACATCTCGACGATGCGCGCGATTGCGAACCTGACCGTCATTTCGCCCGCCGACGGCGCGCAGCTCGCCGCCGCGATCCGCGCGTCGGCCACGTGGCCCGACCCGATCTACTTCCGCATCGGACGCGGGCGGGATCCGAAAGTCTACGAGGATGGTGTCGAGTTCACGATCGGCAAAGCCATCGTTCATTCGGTGGGACGCGATGTCACCATCATCGGCTGCGGATTGCCGGTCGCCGGTGCACTCGAAGCGGCTGACAATCTGAGGGCGGAAGGCATTTCGGCGGGCGTGATCGACATGCCGACCATCAAGCCGCTCGACCGCGACGCCATTATCGCGGCGGCGCGACAGTCGAAGGTGCTCGTCACGGTCGAGGAGCACAACGTGATCGGCGGGCTGGGCGCGGCGGTGGCCGAGGTCCTGGCCGACGAGGGGCTCGGCGTGCGACTCGTGCGGCACGGAATCTACGACGAGTACAGCCTGATCGCACCGCCGACGCATCTGTATGCGCACTACGAACTCGACGGCCCCGGGATCACCCGCGTTGCGCGAGCCGCGCTCGCGAAGGCGAGCTGACGTGCCAGCCGCCCGCGAAACAGCTCAGCGTCCCGCGGGCGGCACACGGTAATCGAGGTGTTTACGGTACGCGAAGGGTGGCAGCGACGCGCTGGCTCGCGAAGCCATCTCCCGACATCGGAGCTCGGGCGCCACCACTTCGCGCCAGTTCTGATAAACGGGAGTAACGATGTTGAATGACGATGGCTGGCGCGGCGCGGAGCTGCGCGATATGGATCTGTTGAGAGACGCGTGCCTGATCGGCAGCGAGTGGGTCGCAGCCGATGACGGCACGACCATTGACGTGTTCAATCCGGCAACCGGCGCGTTGCTTGGCACGGTCCCGCGGATGGGCACGGTCGAGACACGCCGGGCGATCGATGCGGCTGCGCAGGCGCTGCCGCATTGGCGTGCGAAAACGGCAAAGGAGCGCGCCGCGTTGCTGCGCCGATGGTATGAGCTGATGCTCGAACATCGCGGCGACCTGGCGAAAATCATGACGCTCGAACAGGGCAAGCCGCTGAACGAGAGCCGCGGCGAAATCGACTACGCGGCGTCGTTTGTCGAGTGGTTCGCCGAAGAGGGCAAGCGGGTTTATGGCGACACGATTCCGTCGCCGGCCGGCGACAAGCGAATCGTCGTACTGAAGCAACCCATCGGTGTCTGCGCGGCCATCACGCCATGGAACTTCCCGGCCGCGATGCTCACGCGAAAACTCGCACCGGCGCTGGCCGCCGGCTGTACGATGGTACTCAAGCCCGCGAGTCAAACCCCGTTCAGCGCGTTGGCCCTGTGCGTGCTCGCCGCACGCGCCGGTATTCCGTACGGCGTGATTTCGTGCGTGACGGGCAAAGCGAATCAGATCGGTGCGGAACTCACGTCGAATCCACTCGTGCGCAAATTGTCGTTTACCGGCTCGACGGAAATCGGCAAGCAACTGCTGGCCCAGTGCGCCGCAACGGTCAAGAAGACGTCGATGGAACTGGGCGGTAACGCACCGTTCATCGTGTTCGACGATGCCGACCTCGATGCGGCAGTGCGCGGTGCGATCGCGTCGAAATATCGCAATGCCGGCCAGACCTGCGTGTGCGCCAACCGCCTGCTCGTGCAGGATGGCATTTACGACCGCTTCGTCGCGCGACTCGCGGAGGCCGTCGGCAAGCTGGTGGTCGGCAACGGCCTGGACGAACGCGTCACGATCGGGCCGCTGATCGATGCCGCTGCCGTTTCGAAGGTCGAAGAGCATGTGCAGGATGCGCTCGCGAAGGGCGCACGCGTCGTGGCCGGCGGCAAGCGCGCCGCGCAGGGTACGAATTTCTTCGAGCCGACTATCCTGGCCGACGCCACGCGCGACATGCGCATCTTTGACGAAGAGACGTTCGGCCCGGTCGCGCCGATCTTCCGGTTCACGACGGAATCGGACGCCATCGCGCTCGCAAACGATACGCCGTTCGGGCTTGCTTCGTATTTCTACGGGCGCGATATCGCGCGGGTGTGGCGCGTCGCGGAGGCGCTCGAATACGGAATGGTCGGCATCAACGACGGTATCGTGTCGACCGAAGTCGCGCCGTTCGGCGGCGTCAAGGAAAGCGGCCTCGGCAGAGAAGGATCGCGTTACGGCCTCGACGACTATCTCGAGATCAAGTACCTGTGCTTTGGCGGCATCGCCTGATCGCCGGACGTGCGGAAAAGGAAATGGCCGCCAATGGCGGCCATTTTTGGCTGATCGGCTTCGAACGCCGTATCGAATCGGCCTAGAAGCCGGACACATATCCTCCGTCGACGGGCAGCGTCACGCCGGTCACGAAGGCCGCGGCGGGCGACGCGAGAAACACCGCCGCGCCCGCGAGATCCCCTGCTTCGCCCCAGCGACCGAGAGCGGAACGCGACACGATCTTGCGCGACAACTCTTCCGATTCCCAGAATATCCGCGTCATGTCGGTTCGGTGATAACCGGGAGCGATCGCATTCACGCGCACGCGGCGCGGCCCGTATTCATGGGCCAGCGAGCGAGTCAGACCGACCACGCCGGTCTTGCTGGCGCAGTAGGCCGGTACATCGGCGTCGGCGAGGTAGCTGAGCATGGACGCGATATTGACGATCGAGCCGCGCGACTGTTCGAGGAGCGGGCGTGCGGCCTGCGACACGCGCATTACGCTACGCAGGTTGACGTCGAGTACATCGCCGAACACATCGTCCGCGTATTCGTCGCGCGGGCGAGCGACGCCAGCCGCATTGACGAGCACGTCAAGGCGTCCGAGGTTGCCGAAGAATGCGTCGATTTCGCCATGGTTGCGCACGTCCAGCGCGGCAAAACGCAGGCCGGTCAGCGACGCCTCGTTGCGTAGCGCGTCGAGCTTCGTTGCGGACGAGCCCGTGGCGATGGTATGCGCGCCGAGTCGGTGGAACGCCCGCGCGATGGCAAGCCCGATGCCGCTCGTCGCGCCGGAAACGAGCACGTGCCGTCCTGCAAAAAGGTTGTCGCGAAAACTGTCGGTGTCAAAGCTCATGAAGTGAATCTCCAGTGAAAGCACGCGGCGTGCGGACCAAGGCAGTGCACGCCTTTGCATTGCATGCGGAACAAAGCGAAACGAATCAGTTGCTTGCGCCTTGCGCCCGAATCTCCGAAATCGACCGGACGGGCGGAATCGTGTACTTGTAGAAGAGGTTCGCCGGATTCGGATCGATCTTCTGGTCGACGTTGCCTTGCGTGATGATTGCCGGCGGAAAACCGGAGCCCATGGGCAGATTGTTCGCATCGACGCGCCGCGTGAACGCGTTGTGGATGAATTCGATGGCAGCCACACCGGTCTGCTCGCCGGAGTTTTCGCCGGACACGAGGATGTTGCCCTTCTTGATCTGATCGAGCTCTCCACGGTAACCGCCGGCTGCATCGGCGATGCGTATCTTCCCCTGCTTGCCCATGTTTCGTACGGCGCGCAATGCGCCGAGCCCCATGAAGTCGTTCTCGGAGAGGATGAAATTCAGCTTGCTGCCGTGCGCTGAGAGAATATCTTCGGTTGCTGCGAGGCTGCCTTCCTCGGTCCACTTGCCTACGCCCAGCGCGAGTACGTTGAACTTGATGTCCGGGGCGCTCAGCTTGCCGGTTTTCTTCAAGGTCTGGAACAGTTCGAAGCCGCGCAACATGGCGTCCTCTCGGCTCGCGCTTGCGTTGCGCTCGCGCATGCGCTGATCGACGATGCCCGCGATCAGTCCGTTGATGCGGCTTTCCGACGTCGAGTTTCCGAGCACGCCGATGACGACGGCTGCGTCGATCGGCGTGTCTTTGCCTGCCTCCTTCGCCACGTACCGGCCTACCTCGAAACCGCTTGCATAGGGGTTGCCAAGCAGTGTGGTGAGCACTCGGGCGCTCGCGTCCGGCGTGGTGCCGACGGTGACGACCGGAATGCCAGCATCGACGGCGCGATTGATGCATGCGGACACGCCCAGCGTATCGGTCGGATCGACCACAATGACGTCCATTTTGCGCGTGACGAAGTTGTCGATCTGCGCGCATTGGCGCTGCAGGTCGCCGTCGGCCACCTGCACGTCGATCGAGTAACCGTATTTCGCCGCACTCTGCCGTGCCCCCTTGATGAGCTCGACGAACCACGGATTGCCCAGCGTGATGTCGGTCCAGCCTATTTTTAGCTGGTTCGGATTGGCCGGCTGCTTCGGCCATGCCTTGCGGACCGCCGTTCGATCGGGCAGGGCTGGATCCACCACACCGGACAGTGCCGTATTCGGCAGCAGCGTGTAGATCTTTGCCTTGGCCTGGCTGTGGACAGGGGCGGTGATGCCGAACGCCAGCACGGTGGAAACGGCGAGTGCTCTGCGAGCAACATTCATTTCAGTCTCCTGAATAATATTGTTGGATGAAAAAAAGGGAGGCGGAAGGGCCGCGTGGCGGCCCGGGTGGATGGAGAAGTGGTTTAGCGTTGGCCGATGCGTTGAACCAGCACGGCAAGAACGATGATGGCGCCTTTGATGATCTGTTGCGGATAAACAGGCACGCTCAGGAGATTCATCACATTGCCGATCAGGCCCAGCACGAGCACGCCGATCACCGTGTTGAGAACCGAGCCTTTCCCACCCGAGAGCAACGCGCCACCGATCACGCACGTCGCGATGCCGTCGAGTTCCAGGCCGACGCCGGTGATCGGCGTGCCAACACCCGTGCGTGCCGTGAAAACGATGCCGGCGACGGCGCTCAGCGCACCGGAAATCACGTAGACGCAGAACTTGTAACCGCGCTCGGAAATACCTGCCAGCCGCACGGCCGTCTCATTGCTGCCCGTGGCGACGACCATGCGTCCAAACGTGGTGTAGGTCATCAGGAAGTAGAACAGCAGCGCGACGACCACGCCGAGCACGACCGGCCATGGCACGTTGATCCAGGGAACGCTGCCGCTGCCGAATTCATTGAGCAATTCCGCCGCCGGCAGATCGAGCGGCAGCATCGTCGGCTGGCCATTCGACATCATGTATGTGATTCCGCGTGCGATGGTCATCATGGCAAGCGTGACGATGAATGGCGCGAGCCCGAAGGCGGTCACCAGTACACCGTTGAACGCCCCGAAAAGCGCACCGAGCATCACGGCCAGCACGACCGCGATAAGGAGCCCGGACGAGCCGCCGAACGGCATCACCGGGACCAGCATGGCTACCAGCAGGCCGCCCGCTGCTGCAATCGACCCCACCGACAGGTCGATGCCGCCCGTATTGATCACGAGTAACATGCCGAGGCTGACGAACAGCAGGGGTGTCAATTGCCGTAGCAGGTTATAGAGGTTTTCCTGGCTCAGAAACGCGGGTGACATGACGCTCGATACGACGAACAGCACGATCAGCATGATCAACGCGTTATGGCGCAACAGACCGCGGAGCACCGGAACATCGGTGCGCTGCGTTTGCATGATTCCTTCCATTACTTGACTCCCATGGCCAGCGATATCAGCGACTTTTCGTTGATGGCGGGGCCGCTGAGTTCGCCCGCAATACGGCCTGCACGCATGACGAGCACGCGGTCGCACAGGCCGATGATCTCCGGCATGTCGGAGGAGACCACGATGACGGCGACGCCGGCGCGTGCGAGATCGTTGATGACGTGATAGATCTCGATCTTGGCTCCGATATCGACGCCCCGCGTCGGCTCGTCAAGGATCAGTACCCGGCAGCCGTTCGAGAGCCACTTCATCAGCGCGACTTTCTGCTGATTGCCGCCCGAGAGCGTCGATACGTCGACCTCGGTATCGCGCGCCTTCACCCGCAGCTGTTTGATCAGTTCGCGCGTGCGCACGCGCTCGGCGCGATGATCGAGAATGCAGCGCAGGTGCGCGAGCGTGTTGCGCGGTGTCATCATCGCGTTTGCGCGGATCGGCATGTTCAGGAGCACGCCTTGCTGTTTGCGGTCCTCGGGCAGCATCCCGATGCCGCTCTCGATTCCGTGGCGGGGACGCTTCAGCTTTGCGACCGGACGGCCGTCGACCCGTATTTCGCCGCTGCTCCTGCGATCCGCACCGAAGATCGCGCGCATCGTCTCCGTTCGGCCTGCGCCGACGAGGCCGCTGAAGCCCAGCACCTCGCCCGCGCGCACGTGAAACGAGACGCCGCGCACGCGTTCGCCTGCGCAAAGGTCGCGTATTTCCAGCCGAGTATCGCCGATGCACGCGTCGCGCTTCGGAAAGAGATCCTGCAGCTCGCGGCCGACCATCAACTGAACGAGGCGGCTTTCGTCGATGTCGGCAATGCGCACCGTGCTGACGAAGGCGCCGTCCTTGAGCACGGTGGCGCTGTCGCACAGCCGGAAGATTTCTTCCAGCCGGTGCGAGATGTAAATGACGCATACGCCATCGCGCTTGAGCCGCTCGAGCAGGGCGAACAGACGCGTCGTTTCGCGCGCGGTGAGCACGGCCGTCGGTTCGTCGAATACGAGGACACGCGACGTGCGCGAGAGCGCCTTGCAGATCTCGACGATCTGCTGCTCGGCGACCGACAGCGTTGATACGGGCCGCGACACGTCTAACTCACCGAAGCCGAGCGCATCCAGTTGTTCGCGGGCGCGCGCCTTCAGTTTCGACCAGCGGATGATCGATGTTCCCGCGCCGAGGTCGTGCAGAAAGATGTTTTCTGCGACGGACAAATGCTTTGCGAGCGAGAACTCCTGATGAATGACGGAGATTCCGTGCGCCTGCGCGGCGTGCGGGCTGTCGATCGGAAGGTGGCGACCGTCCAGCAGGATCTCGCCTTCATCAGGCGTGTGCGCACCCGCCAGTATTTTCATGAGCGTCGATTTTCCCGCACCGTTTTCGCCCATCAGCGCGTGCACCTGACCGCCGTGCGCTTCCAGGCTGACGTTGCGTAGTGCCTGGACGCCGCCGAAGTGCTTGCTGATGTTGCGCATGATCAAATGGTTGCTCATCGTCTCCTCTGTAATCCTGTTTGCATTGGGCGGTGTTCATCGCTGCCACTAAGTGAACGCGTGTCATCTTGCGACGAGTGAAGATGGATGATGCATCATATATCCAAGATGACCTGACTTAGATGGGTATTTCCCCTAGGCGCTGCGAAGCCATACGGACACGGTCGTTGTTGTTCAATTGAGATGCATCATATATCATTGGTCGGCGGGCTGTAGCGATGTGCAGTGCAGCGATGTGTAGTGCAAAAGAAGTCGCGCCCGTTCAATCGACCAGAAGCAGACACTGGAGACACCCTTGAAATACGACTACATCGTGATCGGAGGCGGTTCGGCAGGCAGTGCCGTCACCGGCCGACTGATCGAAGCTGGCGCAAGCGTCCTGTTGCTGGAGGCGGGGCCGCGCGACAGGAATCCGCTCGTGCATATCCCCGCCGGTTTCACGCGACTGCTCTCGACGGATCTGCTGTATCACTACGAAACCGAGCCGCAGACCGGGCTTGACTCCCGGCCGCGCATCGTGCCGCAAGGCCGTGTGCTGGGCGGTGGCAGTTCCGTGAACGCGCTCATCTATATCCGGGGGCAACAGGAGGACTACGACGAATGGGCTCGCCTGGGCAACTCGGGATGGTCTTACGACGAGGTGTTGCCGTATTTCAAGCGCGCGGAGGACAACGAGCGGCTCGACGATCGCTATCACGGCGTCGGCGGGCCGCTTGGCGTGTCGGATCTCTCGCAACGCTGCGAATTGTCGACGGCGTTCGTGCGCGCCGCGCAGCAAGCCGGCATTCCTTTCACGCACGATTTCAACGGCGCGCGGCAGAATGGCGTCGGCTTCAATCAGATCACGACACGCGACAAGAGGCGTTGCAGCGCAGCCGTAGCTTATCTGCGCAACGCCGAGGCGAGCGGGCGTTTGACGATCCGTACCGGTGTGCGCGTGGACCGTATCTTGATCGAGGCGGGTCGCGCGATCGGTGTGGAATACGTCAGCAACGGCCAGGTCGTACGCGAGAAGGGCTGCAAGGAGGTGATCCTGTCGGCAGGAGCCGTGCAGTCGCCGCGCCTGCTGTTGCTTTCCGGAATCGGCGCGACGGAGGAACTCGCTCGGCATGGCATCGAGGCCGTGCAGGATCTGCCGGGTGTCGGTGCGAACCTGCAGGATCATATCGAGTTTCCGGCGGTGTCCTACTGTACGGGAAACTACGGTTACTACGGCCAGGACAGCTTCACCAACACGCTGAAGAACGGGCTGCAATATTTGCTGTTCAAGAGCGGACCCGTCACATCGAACGTGACCGAAGCCTGCGCGTTCGTCAACGTCGACGCGCCGCAAGAGCGTCCCAATATCCAGATGCACTTCGTGCCGATCGTGTTTCTCGACCTTGATCAGGATCACGTGAAGTCGGCAGGCGCGACAATCAATCCTTGCGTGCTTCGTCCGCAAAGCCGTGGCGAGATTCGTCTGCGCAGCGCGGATCCGGGCGCCGCGCTGTGGATCGACCCGAAATACTTCCAGCATGCCGAGGATCGACGCGTCGCTGTAGCCGGCCTGAAAAAGGCGCGCGAGATTCTCGCGCAACCGGCTCTGCGCACCTATACGAGCGAGGAGGCGCTGCCGGGCGCGGGCGTCGCTACCGACGCCGCGCTGATGGACTACATTCGCAAGCGCGCGAAAACCGTCTATCACCCGGTCGGCACGTGCAGGATGGGCGTGGACGGGCACGCAGTGGTGGATCCCGAATTGCGCGTGCGCGGCATCGATGGATTGCGCGTGATCGATGCATCGATCATGCCGAATCTCGTGTCGGGCAATACGAACGCCGCCTCCATCATGATCGGCGAGAAGGGCGCGGACTACGTGCTCGGCAAGACGGCCCTGAGCGGCGCAGCACTTGACGCGGTGGTGTAGCGATGCTGGAAGATAGCGTGACGATCGGCACGAACAACACGACGGACACGATGGGCGCCTGGACCTGGCAGATCGCCGGCGCGCCTTCCGCGCTCGCATGGCGGCGTGCGGCGAGACCGGTGCCGGGGCCCGGAGAAGTGCTCGTGCGCAACCGCGCCGCGGGTCTGAATCCCGTTGACTGGAAATTCATCGAATGGGGCTCGCCGGCATGGCGGCCGGACCACATACCAGGGGTTGACGGGGCGGGAGAGGTGGTCTCGGTAGGCGCGGGCATCCAACAGGAATGGCTCGGCGTGCGCGTGGCCTACCACCAGTCGCTCACGCGCGACGGCAGTTTCGCGGAGTACACCGCAGTGCCGGCGCGCGCACTGTTGCGCTTGCCGCCGGGCCTCGGTTTTGCCGAGGCGGCGGCGTTGCCGTGCCCCATGCTGACGGCGTGGCAAGCCATGAAGAAAGTGCCGCACCGGGCCGGCCTCGAGGCACTGGTAACAGGTGCCGGCGGAGCGGTCGGCACGCTGTTGGTCCAGCTCGCAGTACGGGCACGCTGGCGAGTGTCGGTGATGTGCAACTCACGTCATTTCGAGCGCATGGCGCGTCTTGGCGCTTCGACGTGTCTGTTGCCGGACATCGGAAGCAGCGCCTTTTCATCGCATCGGCCGTTCGACGTCGTGTTTGACACGGTGAGCGGCCAGCATGCCGCCCGACTTGCGCGTTTCGTCGCCGTGAACGGCCATCTCGTCTGCATCCAGGACCGTCTGGAGACATCCCCGGTCGCGCCGTTTACGACGGCCATCTCGTTGCATGAAGTGGCCCTGAATGCGCTGCACACACACGGCTCGGCCGCGCATTGGCGCACGCTGGTCGATGCGGGAGAGCGTCTGCTCACTGACGTGCTGTATCGCGCACTGGCACCGCTGCCGATCGAGCCGATGCCGCTGTCGCGCTTGCCAGAAGCATTGGAATCGTTGAAAGCCCATACCGGGCACGGCCGGCCCGTCGCCGTAGTCGACTGAGCCCGCCGCCGGGTTACCGGCATCGGCACCGCCTGTTGCGGCGATGGAGCGTGATGTATCATGCATGAAAACATTTTTCGTCCCGTTATCAGAATGAAGCCACTCGCCCGTGTCGAAAAGAGCAATCTCTCGTCACGCATCTACGAAGAGATCCGCTCCCGATTAATGAACGGTCAGTACGCGCCTGGCGACCGACTGCGTATCAACGACCTTGCCGAAAAGCTCGGCACGAGCATCACGCCGGTGCGCGAAGCGATTTTCCGCCTGGTCAGTGAACAGGCCCTGGAAATGACTGCGGCAACCTCGATCGTGGTGCCGGTGCTCGACGCCGATACCGTTGCGGAGATTCAGCTCATGCGGCGCCTTCTCGAGGGTGCGGCGGCCGAACAGGCGGCGCAGCGCATTACCCCAAAGGAAATCCGTCATCTGAGCCTGACGCACGACGAGTTCATCGAGGCCGTTGCCGCGAGCCCTTCAGAGGCTGCGGAGCGCAATCGCGACTTCCATTTCGAATTGATGGCGGCAGCCAGGATGCCCACGCTCAGCGCCACCGTGGAAACCATGTGGGTCCGGATGGGGCCGCTGCTGCACACGTTTCATTCGCATCTGCCACGGCGCGAGATATCGAATCGTTCGCACCCTCACTATCGCGTGCTGGCCGCGCTGCGCAAGGGTGATCCAGAAGGGGCATCGCGAGCGATCCAGGAAGATATCGAATGGGGCCAGCGCGTGCTGCTCGAATGGATGGCCGAGCGGGAGCATGGCGAAGTCGCCGCTACGTAAGTAGCCGATCACCCGATCCGATTGCGATGCTACCCACGCGGGTAGCACATGCATGCGGCGGCGCATCGCCGCCGCCTATCCTTACTGCTTCGTCACGCGATGCTGAATCCGCCGTCGATCGGAAGGACGACTCCCGTGATGTAGTCCGCATCGGCCGAGCAAAGGAATTTCACGCCCCTGGCGACATCCGAAGGCTGCCCCCAGCGCCCGAGCGGCAGACGTGCGCGAATCGAACCGCTGCGCTCGGGGTTGTTCAGCGCTCCGGCAGACAGTCGCGTTTCGATCCAGCCGGGCGCCACTGCATTGACGCGCACCCCGCGATCCGCGAACGCAGCGGCGTGCGCGCGCGTCAAGCCAACGAGGCCGGCCTTGCTTGCCGTATAGGCAGGATTGCGGGCCGAGCCGAAAAAACTCCACATCGATGCGATATTGACGACGCAGCCGCGCACCGCGGACAGCTTGTCGAGCGCGACTTCGGTCGTGAGCTGGCAGGCGTTCAGATTGACGTCGACCACTTTTCGAAAGCCCGCTGAATCGAACTCCGCGCGGTCGTGGAGGATGATTCCGGCGGCGTTGACGAGCACGTGAATCTGCGCAAGATCACCGAATGCGTCGCGCACTTCAGCGGCTGACGTCACGTCGACTCGCCGGAACGCGATCGCCGGATCGAGATCCTCGTCGGCGTCCTTTCCGACGGACACGGGGCGCAGGCCCGCACGCAAGAATTCTTCGGCGATCGCGCGACCGATGCCGGTGCCGCCCCCCGTTACTACAGCAACTTTCGTCATGGACTTTCCTCCTGTGGAAATAAAATATATGATGCATCATATGCTGGTATGCGGATGGGCACAAGCGTCCGGGTCGATCGTGGCAGTGGAGGAGGAAAGCCACGGGCATTTCTCGATGCGATGCAGCAGATGCAGCAGATGCGGTGACGATGACGGCAAGGCTGAATCCCCTTTTTAAATTCAACAACTGGAGACTCGAATGACCAATGCGAAGTGGTTTTACATTGCGGGCAAATGGCAAGCGCCTGAGTCGAGCGCGCAGATCGAAGTGGAAAACCCGGCTGACGAGTCGATTATCGAGACGATTGCCGCTGCTTCCGCGTCGGACGTCGGTCGCGCGGTAGCGGCCGCAAAAGCTGCGTTCGGCGAATTTTCACGGACCACCGTCGAGCAGCGGGAGCGATGGCTCGTCAAACTGCTGGCGATCTACAATCGGCGCTACGACGAGATGGCGCGCGTGATCTCGCGCGAGATGGGCGCGCCGATCGATTTCGCTGTAGCGGCACAGGCCCGCACCGGGCAAGGGCACATTGAGGCCGGGATCCATGCGCTGCGGACGTTTCGCTTCCAGCACGCAGTCTCTGGCGGGACTGTGGTTCGCGAACCCATTGGCGTGTGCGCATTGATTACGCCGTGGAACTGGCCCATCAACCAGATCGCGTGCAAGGTGGTGCCCGCCCTCGCAACCGGGTGCACGATGGTGCTCAAGCCGAGCGAGGTCACCCCGCTGAGCGCGCTGCTGTGGGCCGAAATGATCGATGAACTCGATTTGCCGCCTGGCGTGTTCAACATGATCAACGGCGACGGTGCGACTGCGGGCGCGGCGCTTGTGGCACACCCTGACATCGACATGATTTCGTTTACGGGTTCGACCCGCGCGGGCAGCGCGATCGGCGCGGTGGGTGCGCAAATGATCAAACGGGTAACCCAGGAACTGGGCGGCAAATCGCCGAACATCATTCTCGAAGGCGCTGATCTGCGCCCGGCCGTGGAGAGAGGCGTGCGTCATTGCATGGCGAATAGCGGACAGTCCTGCAACGCGCCGACACGCATGCTCGTGCCCGAGAACGAATACGCGGCGGCTGTCGAAATCGCTCGTAAGGTGACCAAAGGCATTCAGGTCGGACGTCCCGAGCAGCACGGCAGCCATATCGGCCCTGTTGCGTCGCACGTTCAGTTCGAAAAGGTCCGTGCGCTCATCCGGGCGGGGATCGATGAGGGCGCCACGCTCGTCGCCGGCGGTCCGGATGCGCCGGCGGGTCTCGAGCGCGGCTACTATGTCAAACCGACGGTGTTCGCGGATGTGCATAACGATATGCGTATCGCGCGCGAGGAGATCTTCGGCCCCGTTTTGACGATGATCCCGTACCGGAGTCTCGACGAAGCGGTCTCCATCGCGAATGACACGCCGTACGGACTTGCGGCATATCTGCAGGGCGATGCGGAATTGGCACGGTCCGTCGCAAGCGAGCTGCGTGCCGGTATGGTGAGTCTCAACGGTGCCGATCAGTCTTTCGATGCCCCGTTTGGGGGCTATAAGCAGTCGGGGAATGGGCGCGAGTGGGGAGCGTTCGGTTTCGAGGATTACCTGGAAACGAAGGTCATTAACGCGGTCGGATGACATGAATGCCGAGTCGATGCTCGTGAACGTGTGAGGACCAGATTCAATCAGCCTGGCTCCATCGAGATTCGTGGAACGCTTGAACGATATCGATGATGCCAGGCATCCGCATGCGGAGATGCCCGCGCATATCCGGACAGTCAGATCGATGATTCCTGCTGGATTTGAGCTGTTCTAGAATGGGTCCGGAAAGCTCAAGCGGCAGCAGCCCCATCTTAGTGACCAAAAGACGCCGTGCTTCACCTTTTTCGAATGCGTGACGCCGCCCAGAGCTCTCACTGGTTCCCCCTTCACTTTGCACTGGACGACCGCAATCGGAGCTTCCCGCTCATCCTTGTACAGGGTGGCAGTTGATACTGCCAACTGACGCTTCCGAGCACGCAGATAGGCTAGCACCCGAAGAAAGGCAAACATCGTTGCCGGAGTCGATGCAAAGTAGAACGAATGACAGGGTCGGACTATGACATGCCGGGTGCCAAGAGTGACAGGGGGGCCGTTGTTGTCTCACACCTGCCGTTACGCTGTAATCGGCTTGTGCATAGGCAACGGTTCGATCTGCGGTGGTCGTGCGGTGCAGAACGGCGACCGGTTGAATCCAGCGTCGTTCAGAGTCGTTCGCGTCGCCCCAGAACCGCCATTCGCGGTCGCGTGCCAATCCTGACGCCGGGATGAACGCGCCAGCGAGATAGAAGGAACCTTACCACGACAGAACGATTTCCAATTCAAACTCGGATTCAACCGGGGCCGTTATCCAAGATTGAAATGGCCCGAAGAAATCAGGCAGATCAGGGAAATAGATGGCAAATTCTAGACTGACGATACGTCCTCCTCGCGCCCGAGTACTGAGGCTGGCACATTTCAGCCTTCAGAAGATCCGGGGATGCCGCGTCGCCATCGGCGCTTCGGGCACGTGCACTTCGAGGTTACGCCTTGAAGGATCGCGGTAGCGCCAATCCGTGCTTCCGGAACAGGCGGGCGAGATAGGACGGTGAATCGAGACCTACCGCTGCCGCCGCCATAACGACCGTCATGCCGGGTGATTGCAATAGCTGCGTGGCGTGATGCACACGCTGCCGCGATTGATAGTCGACGATGGATTCGCCAGTGACGTCGCGAAACAGGCGCGTCAACGTGCGCCGTGACAGACCGAACTCGTAGGCAATGCGATCGAGCCCCATCGATTGATCGAGTGTCGCGTCGAGAAATCCCCGAATGTCTTTCACGAGTTCACGGCGCGCGTCGATGGGTGTCAACGGCAGATGGCCCGCGATCAGTCCCGCTTCGACGCACGTGGCCGCCAACGTCTTGTTAGTCAGTTCCCGCCGATAGGCCGCGAGTTCGCCGACGTCGTGCTTACCGGTGTCGGTGGCGAGACGCACCGCGTTGAGCAGCGCCAACGGCGCGGACCGGATGGCAATCTTCGCGCACGACAGGCTTCTTTGCGCCTTGCGCTCGCAGAACGCGACGAAATCACTCGCCACATAGACGGCGACGTGTTCCTGCTCCTTCCGATAGCCGTGCGTATCGTGCAGGCGCTGCGGCGGCACCACGACAAACGACTTGGGCGCCAGGCGCAAGGGCGAGGCGTTCGATTCGACGTTCAGGATCAGTTGGCCGATGCGCGGCAGCAAGAACATGTACTCGTCATGTTCGTGGGGCTGCGTGCGGTAATCGCCGATCGAAACCTGCCGAACATCGGCAATGCGATTTTCGGACAAGTGGGTATTGGCGGTCGGATAGTGCTTCACGAATTTACCCTTGGGCGCTCCATGCGGTGGGTAGCGACTGGCCATAGCGGGCCTTGTGGACCGGTGTATCAATGGGATGTCCCAGTATAGCGGTACAACCTTCCGTGCACGTAGCCGGGCACTCACGCAGCCAGCCAAGCCCGGTTCTCAGGGAAAACACGGATGTGCGCGGACTCCCGCGCGGAGGGCCGGACGCCCGATTGGCCCGGTTGTGTGCTTGTCGTGGCCCAACAGGCGGCGAAACTTTGGTTCCCGTTCGGCATGCTGGCGTCACTTACACGCTGGAGCCAGTTCATGTCGGTCGAGAATGTCCCGTCCTTGTTGCCTCATTCCCCCAATGCCACATCCCGGTTACCCCCGTACGGTGGCATGCATTTCGTGCGCGTCTTTCCCGCAGGGCAGGGCGGCGGCAACCCCGCGCCCGTCGTACTGGATGCGGATTCGCTGTCGGCGGACGAGATGATGGCGATCGCCGCGCGCTACGGTCACGAAAGCGCATTCGTGTGCGCACCGCGTGATACGGGCAGCACGTATCGTCTGCGCTTCTTCGTCCCCCGGCACGAGATGGAGATGTGCGGTCATGCGACGCTCGGCGCATTGTGGCTTCTGCGGCGGCTTGGCCGCTGGACATCCCGCGTCGCGACGCTCGAGACGTTGAGCGGCATCGTCGACGCTCGCTTTGACGAAAGCACGCAATCCATCGAAGTGAGCCAGCCCAAAGGCATCGTGCAATCGATCGGAGACGCGCGGAAGCACGCCGCGATATGCGATGTGCTGCGCATCGATGCTGACGATCTGGATGCTCTCGGCATCGTCAACGCCACGACGAGCCGGACCAAGACGCTGATACCGATTCGCTCGGTGCAGCGACTTCACGCACTGACGCCGTCCTTCGAAAAGATGCAGGCGCTATGTGACCAGCTCGAATCGACGGGCCTTTATCCGTTTGCGGTCGAGCGTAGACAACCTCTCGAGGTGCACGCGCGCCAGTTTCCGCGCTCGTCCGGGTATCCGGAAGATGCGGCGACGGGTATCGCCGCGGCCGCGACCCTCTACGGTGCGTTGCACTACGGCCTGCTCGCGCACGGCGCGTCGGGCATGACCGTGCATCAAGGGTACGCGATGGGCAAGCCGTCCAGCATCCGGGTCGAAATGCGAGACCCCGACAACGCCGACGCGGGCTGCTGGATCAGCGGCGCAGTCGAAAGCATGATGCTGGAGCCGCAGCAATGAAGATCTTTACCAACGACCAGATCGCGGCAGTGCTCGACATGCGCCTCGCATCGGACGCCATTCGCGATGCCTATCTCGACCTGCAGAACGGCACAGCGGTCGTTCAGCCTCGCGCACGCATCGGCTTGTCCGACGTAAAGTTCAGCGCAATGAGCGCAATGCTGGGCCTGGCCAAGGTCGCGGCGATAAAGATGTACACGACGATCGACGGCCAGTTCCGCTTTTACATCGCGCTGTTTTCGCTCGTCGATGGCGGGCTCCTCGCGATGCTCGAGGGCGATGCGATCACGGGTGTGCGCACGGCCGCGACCACCGCGCTTGCGGCCCGACATCTGGCGCGTCCGGGGAGCCGACGCCTCGGACTGTTCGGCAGTGGCGTGCAGGCGCGGGCTCATGCCGAGGCCTTGGCCGGACGAGCAGGATTGCGCGAAGTGATGATTCACAGCCGCGATGCCGTATCCGCGCATGCACTTGCCGACAGCCTCGGGCATCGGTTCGGTCTCAACGTATCGGTGGTCGATGCCGAAGCGTGCGCCGCCGCCGACATCGTTGTCGTCGCAACGCGTGCATCCGAACCGGTCATACGCGGCGAATGGCTACGACCGGGTGCATTCGTCGCGAGTATCGGCGCGACGCGTCCCGATCAACGCGAACTCGACGACGCGTCGTTGCTCGCGGCCTCGCGCATCGTCGTGGACTGGATGCAGCAGACGCCGTTCGAAACGGGTGACCTGCTGCGCCCGTCACGTGCCGTGATCGACAGCAGGACGATGGTGGACCTTTCGACCGTCATCGGCGCCGACGAGCAGCGCGCACGGGACGCCCCCGACATCGTGATCTACAAGGCAGTCGGCATCGCCCTGCAGGACGCGGCCGTCGCGCATATGGCTTACCTGCGGCTTGGCGCGTGACGCCTCTCGTCAATGTCGTTTGTCAAAGATACGCTTGGAGTCACTCATGAAATTTCCTCTTGCTGCACGCATTGTTGTCGGGATGGCGCTCGGCATCGCAACCGGCGTTGCCTGTCACGCGATGCTGCCCAACGCGGATGCAGCCAACCAGGTCGGCGGCTATTTCTCGCTTCTCGCCGACGTGTTTCTGCGCCTGGTCAAGATGATCATCGCGCCGCTCGTGTTCTGCTCACTCGTCATCGGTGTGACGAAGATCGGCGATGTGCGCGCGGTGGGCCGCATCGGGATCAGGACGCTGGGCTGGTTTCTCTTCGCGTCGTTCATCTCGCTCGCGCTGGGCGCGCTGATCGCCAACTGGTTGAAGCCCGGCAGCGCGCTCAACCTGCCGTTGCCCGCGATCAACGCCTCGACCGGGTTGAGCACGAGCGGGCTGTCGCCCAAGGAATTCGTGGTGCATCTAGTGCCCAGCAGCATTGTGGGGGCGATGGCGAACAACGAAATCCTGCAGATCGTGGTGTTCGCCGCCTTCTTCAGCGTCGGGCTTACGACGCTGGGCGACAAGGCGCAACTCGTCGTTCGCATGCTCGACCAGGTCGCTCACGTCATGCTGAAAGTGACCGGCTATGTGATGGCGCTCGCGCCGTTCGCGGTGTTCGGTGCGATCGCGAACGTCGTGACGACGCGCGGCGTGTCGGTTCTCGTAACCTTTGGCCGGTTCATGGGCGAATTCTACGGAAGCCTGATCGTGCTATGGCTTCTGATGGTATTGGCCGGTGGCGTGTTGTTCGGGCGCAGGGTATTTTCGCTTGTGCGTTTCATGCGTGTGCCGATGCTGATCGGCTTCAGTACGGCCAGCAGCGAGTCCGTTTATCCGAAGATGCTGGAACAACTGGTCCGTTTCGGTGTCCCCGAACGTATCGCGAGCTTCGTTTTGCCGATCGGCTATTCGTTCAATCTCGACGGCACGATGATGTACTGCACATTTGCCACACTGTTCATTGCGCAGGCGTATGGCGTTCATCTGTCGTTCGTGCAGCAGTTGTCGATGCTTGCCATCCTGATGCTGACCAGCAAAGGCATGGCCGGGGTGCCGCGCGCCTCCTTGGTCGTCATCGCCGCGACACTGGGCCAGTTCAATATCCCCGAGGCCGGGCTGCTCCTTATCATCGGCGTTGATCATTTCCTGGACATGGGGCGCACGGCGACCAATGTGCTGGGTAATGCGGTCGCCTCGGCCGCCGTCGCGAAATGGGAAAACGTGCTCGCGCCGTCGTCCGCGGATGTTTCGGTCGATGATGCCGGCGGACATCACAAGGACGGGATTCGCTCGGACGACGAAGGGGCTATTGCGGGAGTGTGAGGCGCTGCTCCAACCACTCTATAAGCGTAGGCTGCCGAAAAGGCTGCGTTGTGATCTGCTGTGACGCGAGCTAAAGTCGAAAGTGGTGTACGGGGGAGTTGAGGCGGGAAATTGAAGGCGGTGGAGGTTTCAGCTGAGAATCTGATTGTCGAAGTCGGGAACCAGCGAACAACAAAACCATCCACCATGAGCAAGTTTACGGAAAAAGCAGTCATCGGTCTATCGGGAGCCGGCCTCGGGCTGGATGAATTGGTCCGTCAAGGGGCGCGGCAAGTGATTCAGCAAGCGATCGCAGCGGAGCTGGCAGAGCTGCTTGAACGGTTCACGAACGTGAAGACCCTGCAGGGGCAACGTGCCGTGGTACGCAACGGCTACTTGCCCGAACGCGAGGTGTTGACTGCGGCCGGGCCGATCCCGGTGAAGGTTCCGAAGGTACGCGATCGATCAGGATCGGGGGTGAAGTTCAATTCATCGATTGTCCCGCCGTACGTGAGGAAGTCGCCCCGTGTAAGCGCGGCGCTGCCGTGGTTGTATCTGAAGGGCGTCTCGACGGGCGATATGGGCGAAGCGTTGCGTGTCCTGCTGGGCGAGGACGCCAAGGGCTTGTCGGCGAATGTCGTGACCGGTTGAAGGCGCAGTGGGCCGAAGAGCATGCGGCGTGGAGCCGGCGTGACCTGTCGAAGTCGTGCTACGTCTATTGGTGGGTTGACGGCATTCACACGGGGCTGCGCAGCGAGAACTCCGATGGCCAATGCCTGCTGGTGATCATCGGCGTGAAGCCCGATGGGAGCAAAGAGCGCGTGGCGATCGGTGACGGGTATCGAGAAACGAAGGCATCGTGGCTGGAGCTGCTGCTCGATCTGAAAGCGCGGGGCTTGCAAGCAGGTCCACGGCTGGCCGTCGGCGAGGGCGCAATGGGCTTCTGGGCGGCTCCGGAAGAGGCATTTCCGGCGACGCAGGGCCCGCGCTGCTGGTTTCACAAAATGGGCAATGTGCTCAATGCGCTGCCGAAGTCGCAACAGGCTCGCGCGAAGGCCGACATGCAGGCGATCTGGATGGCTGCGACACGCGCCGAAGCCCACACCGCGTTCGATCGTTTCGTGTCGATCAATGGGGCAAAATATCCGAAGGCGACCGAGACGTTGAAGAAGGATCGAGAGAGCTTGCTGGCCTTTTACGACTATCCAGCGGAGCACTGGCAGCACCTGCGGACAACAAACGCCATTGAGTCGACGTTCGCGACGGTGCGCCACCGCACGACGCGTAGGCGCAACTGCGTGTCGCGGCCGACCTTCCTCGGTCTGGCATTCAAGCTGATTGAGGAGGCTGAGAAAACCTGGCGCCGTATCAACGGCCCGGAAAAGATCAAGCTGTTGCTTGATGGCATTGCCTTCAAGGACGGAGAACCGGTGCAGGACGATCGACCGGTTCAGCAGAAACTCGCCGCTTGAAATCGACCGTCACGATGCAGCCCGTACACCACTCTTGACGTTAGCTCGACGAAGCCACGTTCGCACGAGAGCTCGAGCGCACCCGAATTGAACTGGAGCGGCGCGGGCGCGGTACATGAGTTTGCGATACGAATCCGGTATGAAGGGAGCTTAGTTCCGCTGCAAAAATCTCCCGCTGATCCCGAATCCAATGTCATTTCGGTATCGAGTTGAACGCCGATATCCATTTATGCGAAAACACTCAACCTTGCGTCGTCGGCCGCTCACGAAGGCCCGGCTTCTACCCCTTCCGGCGGAACAGATACGGCGACTTGCGCTCAAACACCATCTCGCTCTTGCCGCACTCTGTGAAGGCCGCGGCGATGTCGATGCCATCGTTATGTTGTCCAACGTGCTGGCTCTTGCCGTCTGTTTATCTGCTGACGGAGATGCGGAGCCGTATCGTCGAGCGGGCACCGCGCTTGCTCAAAGCATTGCGCGCGTCGAGCATGGTGACCCGTGGACTTTGACTGACTCGGAGTGTACGGCGCTCAAGGTGTTGGTCCTTGGGCTGGCCCCCGCGAAAACCGGACATGGGGTAACGCTTAAATTATGAGGTAGTCTTCTGCCTATGTTTAAGCCCAGTCACAACGTAGAACCCGTCGAAGTTCTGACCCAGCCGGAGCAGCGCCGGCGGCGCTCTGTCGAAGAGAAGCTCGCGATCGTGCGCGAGACCTTCGAGGCCGGCGCCACGGTTTCCGGGGTTGCTCGTCGCCATCAGGTGAACGCGAACCAGGTCTTCGCCTGGCGCAAGCTCTATCAGGACGGAAGCCTGTCGGCAGTCAGTGCCGGCGAACAGGTGGTTCCAGCCTCGGACCTGGCCGAAGCGATGAAGCAGATTCGCGAACTCCAGCGGCTGCTGGGAAAGAAAACGATGGAAGTGGAAATTCTCCGCGAAGCAGTGGAGTACGGTCGAGCAAAAAAATTGATTGCGCGCTCACCATTGCTGCCGGGGGACGACCGTTGAAGACGGTCTGCGAAGTCCTGGGTGTGTCGCGCTCGAATCTGACGGTCAAATCGAAGAGCCCCGCTGAATGGGTCGACCGGCGCAAGACGCCCGTCCTGGACGACATGCCGCTCGTCATAGAACTGCGCGAACTGGTGGCCGACCTGCCCACATACGGCTACCGGCGCGCATGGGCGTTGTTGAGGCGAAGCCGGGATGCGCTCGGTCAGCCTCGCATCAATGCAAAACGGGGGTATCGCGTCATGCGTCGTCACGGACTGCTGCTCGAGCGCCGACCTCGTCATGCCCCCTCGACGCGTCGGCACGATGGCCGGGTCGCGCTGGACAGAAGCAACGTTCGTTGATGCTCGGACGGTTTCGAATTCCGCTGCGACGACGGTGCCCCCTTGCGCGTCGTCTTCGCACTGGACTGCTGCGACCGGGAAGTCATGAGCTGGGCCGCAACCACGGGTGGTTACACCGGCGACATGGTGCGTGACGTGATGCTTCAGGCGGTCGAAAACCGCTTCCACGGCGCGCTGCAAACTGATGGCGAAATCGAGTGGCTGAGCGACAACGGTTCCTGCTACGTTGACGACGAGACACCGACGTTCTCGCAGCAAATCGGCCTGAAGCCGGTCACGACACCCGTCAGAAGTCCGCAGAGCAATGGAATGGCCGAGAGCTTCGTGAAGACGATGAAGCGTGATTACGTTTCATGGATGCCCAAGCCCGACGTCCGAACGGCGCTGCAGAACCTGGCCATCGCGTTCGACCACTACAACGAGAAGCATCCACACAGCGCCCTGAAATACCGTTCGCCACGCGAGTTTCGTCAGCAAGCAAATTCTCCAACTCAAGCGTGACCGCGTGTCCGGTCATATGGGGGTAAGTCCAGTTTGTACCTTCGCGGCCAACGAGTTGAAGCCGGAACGCATGTCCGTGACGCCCGCCGCAATCCAGATTCGCGTGTTCGGCGGGATCACTTCAGGCACTCTCGTAGATACCGTTCAGCGAACTCCTGTGACACGCCGCGGATGCGGATACGTCGCTTGCCGAGCTCGATCTCGATTTCACAGCTCGGCGACATCGCCGGGCTCGCCGACACGTCCGGCGTTTGCGGCAGAGCGTGATGTGGGATGTCTTTCGCAGGCAGATCGACGACATCAACCGGTAGCAGCGCGATGTTTGGTACCGACGGTGCAGGTTGCGTATCGAGTAAGCTTCTTCGCCACTGCGCGACCATATTGGCGTTCAAGCCGTGCGCACGCGCTACCTCGGCAATCGAGCGATTCGGATCGTTCGCTTCGGCAGCAACCGCTTCCCGAAACTCCTTCGTGTAGTTCCTCGAACCTCCGCTCTCACGAACAGACGGTACATGTCGAGCGCTTACGTTTGTAGCGCAGATACCAGCGCACACAAAGAATGATCACGTCGCGGTCAAAGTGACGGCCCGCGAACAGTCCGTCCAGATTCTTCAGTTTGCTCATAGCGGGCCCTAAAATCGGTCAGCCCCGCACTCTAACCGATTCGTTGATCGCTATTTGCACCACAACCCAACCAGTTGCTTGTCAAAAGCATTTTCCCAACTCTTCGGGAACGGCTCGAAACGCGTCAAGTAGTGCAGCGATGGCAGGCACTGACAACGCCTCCGGCTGCGTGACAAAGAGCAGTGGATAGCTGCCCAGGCTGTCTTCAAGTTTGAGTTCGTGCACCAAGCCTAGCCGGTGGTAGTGACGGACCGCAGACTGAGGAGCGAAGGTCAGCATCGACGTAGCTGAAACGATGCGTAGGCTCGTGTGGAAAGAACTGGATTCGACGCGCGGCTCGGGTGGAGGAAGACCATTGACGTGGAACAGTTCATCGACGACGCTTCGAGTTCGCAGGAGAGGGTGACCTAGCACCCACTCTTGTCCCTCAAGATCCGTGATACTTAGCGTGCTCTTTTGTGTCAGCGGATGGCCCACTGCACACGCCAGGGATAAGTGCGCTTCATGAAGCGGGATGGCTGCGAGGTTGCGAAAGGTCTCGCCGCTTTTACGAGTGGAATTCAGGGTGCTCACGACGCAGTCTATTTCTCCTGCTACCAATGCATCGAGCAGGCCCTGCACCGTATCTTCGTAGACATGCAGAATGGGTGCGTCGGGTTGCGAGAGAACGCGTGCTACCACCTCACCCAGCACGGAGAATGCGACCCACGGCAATACTCCGAGCCGAATGGTAGGCATTGCGCGCGGAGCGGCTGCCTCCAGTGCGGCCGCGTCCAGCCATGACATGCTGAGGCGCAAGCGCTGCAGCGCTATGACCCCCGCCTTTGTTAGCGTCCCCCCTCTGCCAGCACGCTGTACCAGCGGCACCCCAATGGCTGCCTCCAAGTCCTGCAGCATCTTGCTGACCGCCGGTTGGCTGAGGTGCAACTCGCGTGCAGCCGCGCTTAACGAGCCTCTTTGTTCAATCAGATCCAGTAATCGCAAGTGCTGGACGCGCAAGTGCTCCAGGCGGTTGCTCGGATTGCGGCGGGTGTCGACCTGTCTATCCATCAAGATATGGAATGGACCCATAGAAAGTTATCAATATACGTCATGGCTAGATTTTGTCAAAATTCACTGCTGGCCGGCAACCCACTTCCGCAGATGACGGGAGGGCCCGGATAGTATTCAAGGAGACAAGCAACGTGGCCAACACGCGCCCCTGCGAAGCAACGCCCACGAGGAGAACGCACGCCTGGTTCCTCCTCCTCCTTCTCATCTATCTGATCGACAATGCCGACCGCTTCATGGTCAGCGCCGTGCTACCTGCGATCAAAGAGGAGTACCTGCTCTCCGATGCTCAGATTGGGCTTCTAGGTAGCATCGTCTATTTCGGTCTGCTCGTGCTCGCCCTTCCGGCAGGCGTACTGGTTGACAAGTTCAGCCGCAAGTACATGGTGTCGATCATGGTGACCTTCTGGAGCGGCGCCACGTTGCTCATGGGTATCGCGAGTAGCTTTCCGATAATGCTACTTGCACGCGCAGGTGTGGGCCTTGGGGAAGCGGGGTACAACCCGGCCGCCTACGCGCTGATTGCAGCGTGGTACCCCAAACGCCTGCGTGCCACCATGATTGGTATCTTCACGATGGGCGCCCCTCTTGGAGGCGCGCTAGGCATCGCCTTGGCGGGCTTTATCACACTACATTACGGATGGCGTCATGTCTTCGGGATCATGGCTGCTCCGGGCTTTCTTCTGGCAGTGATCTTCCTGTTCGCGCCGGACTACAAGACCAGGACGTTGAATGCTGGTCAGTTTGGTCAGGCTACGTCCAGCCTGCGCGGATCTCTGCAATTCGTGTTCAGGAACCGATCCCTGCGGTTGCTGACCGCAGCCCAGTTTGTGATCTTCATCTATGTCGGCGCGGCTAACATCTGGGGCACCGTCTTTTTGATGCGCACATTCAAGCTAAACGTGGCGCAGGCCGGCGGATACGTCGCCGCAATCGCACTTGCCGGTGCCTTGGGCGCATTTGCCGGAGGCGTCATGGCGGACTGGCTGACCCGTCGCAGCGCGCGTGGGAATCTCCAGTCAGCAGTGATCTCGCTCGTGTTTCTAGGCGTATTCGGGGGGCTTTATTACGCCACCCCGATCTTTGGCTTGAGCCTTCCTGTCGCTGTGATCTTGGCTGGCGCGACGCAGTTCTCACAGGCTTCGATCTGGGCGTCGACAACCGCGGCGTCCCTGGATCTGGTACCACCGCACTATCGCGGTAAAACCCAGAGCTTGCAGCCGCTGTTCATGAGTATCAGTGCGTTCATCTCTCCCCCCCTGGTTGGCACAATCTCGGATCATTGGAGTATGTCAGTTGCGCTGGAAGTCGCCTTGGGGGGGAGCGTTTCCGGCTGCCTCCTGTTGCTGTTGTTTGCCGGGACCAGCTATCGCAGAGACCTCGATAGGCAGAAGGAACTCGGCGACGTGATGGTGGTTTCAGCTTGACCTCCAGTAATACTTTCTTTGAGAAATTAACCTTGTTACCGCTCAAACGCATCCGAGTCATCGATACAAGCCACGTGATTGCTGGCCCACTTGCCACGCACCAGTTGTGCATGCTTGGCGCCGAAGTCATCAAGATCGAGCGCCCTGCCCATGGCGACGCACTGAGGGGGTTGGGCACCTCACCTGAGCTGGGTGGGTTGACGCCAGCGTTCATCGGCCTCAACGCAGGCAAGAAATCGGTGGCGTTGCATCTGGACAGTCCGCTCGGACAGCGGGCCCTGTATCAGTTGATTGCTGATGCCGACGTGTTCGTGGAAAATTTCAAACCTGGCACTGCAGCAAAGTTAGGCATAGATGCAGCCACCTTACACGCGATAAATCCGCGACTGATCTACTGCTCCATCTCTGGTTGGGGGCAGGAGGGGGACTATGCAGCGCGTGGCGCGTATGACCATGTAATTCAGGCTGCGACCGGAATGATGACGCTGCAGGGATCAGACCCATTGGCACCCCCAGTGAAGGTGGGTTTCCCGATCATCGACGCCGCCACAGGGCAGTCGGCGGCGCTTGCGATTCTCGCCGCGCTGCTCAGGCGTCAGGCTGGCGACCCCACACCGATCTACATCGACGCCTCGATGGTTGATGCATCGCTGCAGTTGATGAGCAGCATGGCTACTAGTTATCTGGTTGCCGGACAGCCATCCGCAAGAAAAGGGAATCGTGGGTTCGTCGACAGCCCTGGCTCGGACACTTTTCCGTGCGCCGACGGCTGGTTGTCCACCGGGGCCAATACACTCGGACAGTTCGAGAGGCTGTGCGCGGTCATTGGCCGCCCCGAATTAGCTACTGCGCCGCGCTGGTTGCTTCGGAGGCCAGATGGGCCACAGGCGTTCCTCTCTGGATGTGCAGGTCCCGACCTGCGAGCCGAACTGTGCTCGGCATTCCAGCGCGGGCGCGCGGTCGACTGGGAGGAGAAATTGAATCGCCATAACGTGCCATGTTCCGCAGTGCGAAGCATCCAGGAATATCTGGACGGTCCTTATCGCAATGGCGGTGGCATTACCTCACGCGTCGCGCAGCCCACCCAGGCGGGAGTGCGCGAGATCGAGCTGATCGGTGCAGGATTTCGCTGGTCAGGCGATCAACCGGTACCGATGGCGCCTGCGCCGGTCCTGGGAAAGGACACCGAGGAGGTGCTGCGCCGCGTCGCGAACCTGAACGATCAGGAAATCAAAGAATTATTACTGGAGGCATAAGGATGAGCAACGAGCAGACCATTGCTACCGCAACAACGCGACCGCGTGCGACACAGGACGCACCCAGCGAAAGGGGCTTCATGGTCGGATTCCCGCCTCCGCCAGAGGCCCGGTTCGGTCCGGGCAGCATGAGCAACCCTTTACACATGCGCTGGGCTTTCCAGAACATGTCGCAGCTCTACAACTCGGTGCCAGTGTCGCGTGGCGAGGGGCCTATCCTACCGATCGAATGGGGGCAACCGCTCGATGTCGAGTCCCTCCAGGTACCGGATGTGACAGGCACTGCCAGCATGCAAGACGTCTATCGCCGTTACGGAACGGATGCACTGCTGGTGCTGCATCAAGGAAAGCTTGTGTTCGAGCGATACCTGGGCGACATGCGTGCTCCCACGCAACATGCCTTGTTCTCCTGCACCAAGAGCTTTGTTGGCTTGCTCACGGAGATGCTGATTCAAGAGGAACGGATCGATCGTGATGCCCGCGCCCACCAATACGTGCCCGAACTTGCAGCCAGTGCACTTGGTAGCGCCACTGTTCAGCAATTGCAGGACATGCGGGCAAGTGCCAAGTTCTTCGGACATGCCAGGGTCAAAGGCGAGATCCAGGCTGACTATATTCAGGCTGTCATGGGTGGAATCAGTGGAATAAGCAGTGCAGCAAGCAGCTTGCAAGGTGCTTATCAGGTGCTACGTAGCGCCGAGGCTGATCTTCCGCACGGCGGGCCCGTTCGCTACGACAACAGCAGCACCGATACGCTTGGGTGGATCCTGCGCCGCGTCAGCGGGCAGAGCAATGCGCAAATGCTCAGCGAACGCATCTGGGTCAAGCTGGGCGCAGAACAGGACGCTGCGATGCTGCTCGATTGCAGCAAAGCAGAATGGGCCGCAGCCGGCCTGACAATGTGCGCACGAGATGTCGCTCGTTTTGCTGAAATGATCCGTCACGACGGTCGCTACAACGGGCAACAAATCGTTGCGCCCGGGGTTATTGCCGAGATCAAGAAAAGTGGCGACCGGGATGCATTTGCCAAAGGCGGGTTTTGCGTCCCGGCAGATGGCTCTTACCATAACCAGTGGTGGTTCTATCACGATCGTCACCAGTCATATGGCGCACGCGGCCAGTTCGGTCAGCGCATCTGGATTGCGCCTCAGGCCGAAACCACCATTGTGCAGTTCGCGACCGATCCGCAACTTGGCGATGAAGAAGGCACGTTACTCCTGAGCGCATACCACGTAATCGCCGACACCCTGCAGGGGCGTGGATGACGGCAGGCCAGAGACGCGCAACGCATCGCAAGGGTCCTTGAGAGCAGTTTGATGCGGCACGTACTCAATTCATGAAAGCGGTTTTAAAAAAGACAGAAGGGTGATCGGATTTGTTTTGCAACCTCTTGCAATTTTATCATTAAACCCCTGTCGATCATATCTTGGATTAGGTGAGGCTTTCTCCTCACATCCTTCTGACAACCAGCGTCGAGGAACGGCGTTACGCTTCGCCGTTCTTGGTTTACATGAAAAATTAGAAATATAGTTAGATATACTAATAATATAGGAGATGCGATGAAGAGATTGGCACCCAATTTGACGAATTGTCTGGCGGCTGTGGTATTGGGCATGCTGTCGAATACCTCGCACGCTCAATCGAGTGTGACCTTATACGGCGACATCGGCGGAGGCGTCCGATGGACCAATGGCATCAAGGGCGGTGCTGCGGTAGGTTTCAATAACAATATTGTTGCCGGCAATCAGTTTGGAATTAGCGGTGGTGAGGATCTAGGAGGAGGGCTCAAGGTCATATTCAAGCTCGAGGGAAGCTTCAACAGCGGCACGGGGGCGCTGAAAACGTCTGGCACCCTGTTTTCGCAGGCGTCTTTCGTTGGCTTGACTGGCGATTTCGGCCGACTGACAATTGGTCGACAGATCAATGCCAACACGGACTTGGGTATTCTCCTCGACCCGTCAGGCGGCACCGGCGTGTCCCTCGCGATCGAGCCAGGTGTCGTGTTCGGAACGAACTACTTCACACTTGATTCGAGATTCAACAACACGATCAAATACCTTGGGCGGGTCGGCGGGTTCCGCTTCGGAGCTAGCTATTCGCCGGGCGGCGTCGCAGGCAACACGCGCGCAGGCACCAACTTTTCGGGCGCGGCGATGTACCAGTGGGGGCCGGTGCTGGGCGGCGCTTCCTATCAGAAGACCTGGAACGCGACCGCAACGCGGTGGGCGCAGACATTTCAGACCGGCGGGACGCTTCAACTGGGAGCCGCGCGCCTATATCTGAACTACAACGACCTGAGCGTCACGGGCAGCGCGCCAGCTTCGCCCAGGCGTCGCGACAAAATTCCCGGAGGCGGCATCGTGTGGCTAGCCACGCCGTCGTTACAGTTCACTGCCGCTTTCTATGACGATATCGCCAGCAACCTCGGCAACGCCGAAGGTGCGGGCGGCCACAAGCTCACTACCTATGCGATCGCCACATACTACATCTCGAAGCGAACCGAACTTTACGCCGAATTCGATCGTAACGGCTTCTCCGGTGCTTACCGATACGATTCGACCAACATTGCGGCCCTTGGATTGAATCCTGGTGGCCACACGATGATCGGTGCATCAGTTGGCGTCATGACACGCTTCTAGGCATCGGTCGCGGCGTCATAAGGCGATTGAACCGCACACTCATTGATATTGACCAAAGGAATGACATGATAGACCGTAATCGAATCCTGAAGGGGCTGCTCGTCGCAGCGATATTCGCCGTTGCCGGCACTGCTTCCGCCCAGAGCGTGAACGATGCCACGGGGGCGGCGGGAGCGTCCAGCGCGGCCGGCACAACGTCACCCAACCTGTCGAAGTCAACGGACAGGAAACTCACCCGTCGTGTCGCGACTGCGCTCGGTCGAACGCGAGGCTTGAATGCCACGCGAATCATCGTCAAGACTCGCGACGGTCGTGTCACGCTGTCTGGCTCGGTGCCGGATAACGGGCAGATTCCTCTCGCGGTCAATGCCGCACAGGGAGTCGAAGGCGTGAAGTCCGTTCAATCCGCGCTGCGTATCTCGGAGCAACCGCTCTAATTGATGGCGAAGCCGGTTCAGGGTGATCGTACTTTTTGTGTAGTTCGGGCCTTTAAGCGGAATCCAAAATCTAGGCGCGAGAAGGCGGCACACGTGGCCAGTAAGTTGGTTTCGGACGGTACCCGAGAAGATTGCCTTGCGGCCGCAAATCGTCGCGTGCGTATTTGGCAAACGCAGCGCGGCTAACATAACTGCACCACGAATCGAGAGCAGGCGACTGCTGATTCGACTTCCGTACCACAACGTTGAGCTTGGGCTGCGAGTGCGCACAAGGATCGATACCGAGGGGGATGTATCGCCTTAACAGCTCGTTGGTATTTTTGGTCTTCCGGCGCTTCCTGGGATACCGAGCAACTGAGAAGTACGCTTGTTGAGTTCCCACGCAGCAGTTCACCTGCTTGCGAATGGATTATCGCCGTCTCGGTATTAGGGCCCACAGACCAACGCGTTTGCAGACGCTGTATTTCAACGAATCCGTAGGAAATTTGATGTTTCGATCAGGCATGCTGCTCTCGATTGCGGCCTCGATGTTATTTGCACTACTCGCCAGCTATGCTGGCTTTCTGGCACCTCTCGACGGCGCCGAAATGTTTGCGTGGCGCGTAATCTGGACTCTGCCAGGGGCTTTCCTTCTGATCGCGATGCAACGCGACTGGAAAGCCCTTATTACTGCGTTGCACCGGCTTCGCGGCGAGCGCAGGCTCTGGCTTGCTGTGCCGATAGCCACATCGCTCCTGTCAGTACAACTGTGGCTGTTTCTTTGGGCACCTGCCAATGGTCACATGCTGGACGTGTCCATGGGCTATTTTCTTTTGCCGATCAGCACCGTGCTGGCTGGGCGGTTTTTTCTGGGCGAGCGGCTCGGTCCTATCCAATGGGTCGCATCGCTACTGGCGCTTGGCGGCGTTGTGCATGAGATCTGGAGTACCGCGACGTTTTCTTGGATCAGCGCGGTGATTATGTTGGGCTACCCACCCTATTTCATGCTGCGTCGGTGGTTGAATATGAATGCGGTTGTCGGATTTATGATTGAAATTGCACTGATGCTGCCGGTCGCCGCGGGAATTCTTCTCCATGCGACCGGCGATGGTCCAGTTCTGCCGGCGCACTCACCCTGGCTATTGCTGCCAGGCCTTGGCATCGTAAGCGCCGCCGCAATGGGCTGCTATATGGCAAGCAGCCAGACGCTTCCGCTCGGCATTTTTGGAATGCTCGGCTTCATCGAACCGGTGCTCCTGTTTCTTGTCGCAGTACTATTTTTCGACGAAAAGATTACCGTGAGCGCCTTACTGACTTACGGACCAATTTGGGCAGGCGTATTGCTGGTTCTGTTGCATGCCGCACTACCTAAATTGCCAACGCAGAGATTCAGAAGCATCTGGACGTCATAAGAACGGTTGTGGTGCAAATAGCGATCAACGAATCGGTTAGAGTGCGGGGCTGACCGATTTTAGGGCCCGCTATGAGCAAACTGAAGAATCTGGACGGACTGTTCGCGGGCCGTCACTTTGACCGCGACGTGATCATTCTTTGTGTGCGCGCGCTGGTATCTGCGCTACAAACTCAGCCTGCGCGATCTCGTCGAGATGATGGCGGAGCGAGGGTTGTCGCTTGCTCATACGACGATCCTGCGTTGGGTGCGGCGCTATACGCCCGAGTTCATCAAGCGCTGGAACCACGTCGCCACGCCTGCAGGACGGTCTTGGCGCGTTGACGAGACGTATCTCAAGATCCGGGGCAAATGGGTTTATCTTTATCGGGCGGTGGATCGAAGCGGCCAGACGGTAGACTTCATGCTCAGGGCGAAGCGCGATGTGGCAGCAGCGAAGGCCTTTTTCAGCAAGGCAATCAAGCATCAGGGCCAGCCACCGGAGACGGTCACGCTTGATGGGTATGCCGCCTCGCACCGGGCCGTGCGTGAGATGAAAACTGATGGCCTGCTTCCCGAGGAGACGAAGGTGCGCTCCTCGAAGTACCTCAACAACCTGGTCGAACAGGACCATCGCCACATCAAGTCCAGAACGAACGTGATGCTCGGGTTCAAGAGGTTCAGAAGTGCCGCGACCACGATTTCCGGTATCGAGTTGATGCATCGCATTCGCAAGGGGCAGTTCGACCTCTCCGCTCTCGCACTCGAGGGCATCACTGCGCCCTCCGTCTGGAATGCTGTCCTCTTCAATCGATAAGGTATCCATATCTATAGGCGCTCTCGAGAACTCGCTACCTATTTGCACCACATCCGTAGCCGACATAGATCGCCAGCGTGAAGATGATGAGATTGAGGGTGGTGTGATTGATCAGTTCCATCGTGCAGCCTTTATGCGGATTGCTGATGCGAAGCATCGTGACCGAGCAGCGTGGCGGCCACGATGTCGTCGGTCGTATCGATCCTGAGCCGGCCGTCGTCGCCGATGATCAGCTTGAGAAAGTCGAGCACGTTGCGTGCGTAGAGCGACGATGCATCGGATGCGACCATCGCGGGCAAGTTGGTGAATCCCGCGATGTGGACGCCATGCCGCGTGACGACGCGATCCGCTTCGGTCAGCGGGCAGTTTCCGCCACGCCGGCCGTCTGTCTCGACGCCGCGTCCGGCCGCGAGATCCACGATGACCGAACCGGGCTTCATGTCCCGGACGATGTCTTCAGGAAGCAGGGTGGGCGCCGTTCTGCCGGGGATCAACGCGGTCGCGACGACGATATCGGCCGCGCTGGCGCGCTCGCGCACCAGCGCGCTCTGGCGGACCAGCCACGACGCGGGCATCGGACGCGCATAACCGCCGGTTCCCTCGGCGGCCTCGCGCTCTTCGTTCGTTTCGAACGGCACGTCGAGGAATTTGGCGCCGAGCGATTCGATCTGTTCCCTGACCGCCGGGCGCACGTCCGACGCCTCGATCACCGCGCCCATGCGCTTCGCCGTCGCGATCGCCTGCAAACCTGCCACGCCCGCGCCGAGAATCAGTACGCGCGCGGCCTTGACGGTCCCCGCCGCGGTCATCAGCATCGGGAAGAAGCGCTGGTAGAGCCCCGCGGCGATCAGCACGGCCTTGTAACCGCGATGTTGGCCTGCGACGACAGAACGTCCATGCTCTGCGCGCGCGTCGTTCTGGGGATCGCCTCGAGCGCGAATGCGGTGATGCCAGCGCTTGCCAGACGCGCGGCACGTTCGGCATTGAACGGATCGAGCATGCCGATCAGCACGGCGCCTTTTCGCAATAGCGTGAGCTCGGTATCCGTGGGTGCCTGGACCTTCAGGACGACATCGGCCTCAAGTGCGCGCGGCAAATCGACGAGCGTTGCGCCGGATGACGCGTACGCGTCATCCGTGAAATTCGCCCGTTCGCCGGCGCTGGCTTGAACGAGCACTTCGTGCCCTCGCGCAGAGAGCTTCCTGACGGTTTCCGGCGTGGCGGCGACTCTCGCTTCACCCGCTACGCTTTCGGCGGGAATGCCGATTCTCACGTGTTCTATCTCCTGAATGGCGCGTGCCGCTCGCCCACGCGTGACGTGACGCGTCGGGCGAACTGACGGAGCCGATCCGCATGCGTCCGGCCCCGTTCGACGCGATCGTTAGAATTTATGCCGCAAGCCGATTGCCGCCTCGAACAGCGAGTTGTAGCCATAGAACGGCTGGTTCGAGCCCGAGGCCGCCGCGAGGGTCGTCCACGCCCCGGTCAGGTGGTTGTAGTCGACGCCGACATACACGTCCGTCCGCTTGCTCAGGAAGTAATCGAGCGTCGGGCCGCCGGTGATCCGGGTGCCGCTCTGTCCCGCGTGATGGACGACGTCCACGTAGACGGGCAGTTTCAGCGTCAGGAACGGCGTGAAGTTGTAGTCGATCGCCGCGGAAAACGAGTCGTTGCGGTAATCCGCCGGGTAGACGTGGCTATAGATGTACGAGCCGTAAATCTTCGCGCGGGCGAACGCATACGTCGCGCCCACCGTGAAGATCTTCTGCGCGCTGTCCGGAATCGTGACGCCGAAATACGTGCTGCCGTACACGCTCGACGCCGGATTCAGGCCGCCGATGTCGTTGACGATCTGGTATGCCGCGCCGACGCTTAGCGGGCCGCGGTCGTACGACAGGCTGACGGCCGGGGACGAGTTGCGGTGGATATCGCCCGCGGTCTGGCCGAACGTATAGGATGCCTTGGCGGTGAAGCCTGCGATCGTCGGGGACGTATAGCGCACGGAATTGTCGAGGCGGCCGCCGCCGGTGAGCCCGGCGCCCTGGAAGCCCAGCGTGCCCGTGTAGTTGGCGAGCGCGTAGAGGTCGTGGGACCAGGCCATCTCGTGGGCCAACGTATAGAGGCGCCCGCCCGAGATCGTTCCGTAGGGGCTGCTCAACCCGACCATCGCGGTCCGGCCGAACAGCCGCTGGGTGCCGGACGGGGTCGACTGCTGGGAAATCCCGGTATTCGGCGTGAATCCGGACTCGAGCTGGAAGATCGCCTTCATGCCGCCACCGAGATCCTCCGCGCCCTGGAGGCCCCAGCGGCTGCCCTGAATCTGGCCGCCGCTGCCCATCGTGAAGAGCTTGCCGCCGGTCTTGCTCTGGTGCGTGTCGAAGCGGACCGCTTCGTCGATGATGCCGTACAGCGTGACGCTCGACTGGGCGCGCGCAGTCACGGTGACGAGCATTCCGCAACCGATTAGGGTAACTAATATTCTGGTGTTCATCTGCATCCCCTTGTCAGTGAAAGTAAAGCGATACCGGGTCCGGCTGCCGCGTCCGCAGGCGCGGCATGCCTTTATGTCATGCGGACGGAAAGCGCAGCAGCGAGTCCGGCCGATCCCTCAGTTCAGTGCGCCGGCCGCTTCGGCGATCTTTCGGCAGCCCTCGCCGATGATGTCCACGCTGGTGGCGATCGACATCCGGAAGTAAGGCGAGAGGCCATACGACGTTCCCGCGACCACCGCCACGCCCGCGTGCTCGAGCAAATACAGAACGACGTCCGAATCGGTATCGAGGCGCTTGCCGAACGGCGTGGTCTTGCCGAGCAGCCCGCCGCAATTGACGTACAGGTAGAACGCGCCGTCGGGTGCGCCGCAACTGATGCCTGGAATCGCATTGAGCGCGGCGAGCGCGTGATCGCGCCGATCCTGATAGACGCCCACCGATTGCGCGACGAACGTCTGGTCGCCGGTCAGCGCCGCAAGCGCGGCGGCCTGGCTGATCGAACAGGCATTGCTGGTCGATTGCGACTGCAGCGTGTCCATGGCGGCGATCAGGTCGGCGGGGCCCGCCGCATAGCCGATGCGCCAGCCCGTCATCGCGTAGGTCTTCGACACGCCGTTGACGACCAGCGTGCGCGACGCGAGGGCCGGCTCGACCGTCAGCAGATGCGGCGTTCGGCCGTCGGTGTAGCGAATGTGCTCGTAGATGTCGTCCATCATCACGAGGACGTTGGGGTGACGCAGCAGCACGTCGGCGAGCGCGCGCAGTTCGTCTGCCGAGTAGGCCGCGCCGGTCGGATTGGTCGGCGAATTGACGATCAGCCACTTGGTGCGCGGCGTGATCGCGGCGTCGAGCGCCGGCGCGGTGAGCTTGAAGCCGTGCGCTTCGGTGCACGGCACGACGACGGGCACGCCGTCGCACGCGAGCGTCATGTCGGGATAGGACACCCAGTAAGGCGCGGGGATCAGCACTTCGTCGCCGGCTTCGACCGTGATCGCGAGCGCGTTGAAGATCGCGTGCTTCGCGCCGCAGGTGACGATGACCTGCTTCGGATCGTAGGTGAGGCCGTTTTCGCGTTCGAGTTTCGCGGCGATCGCGGCGCGCAGCGCGGGGGTGCCGGCGGTCGGTGTGTAGCGGGTTTCGCCGCGTTCCATTGCGTCGACGGCGGCCTGGCGGATATGCGCGGGCGTATCGAAGTCGGGTTCGCCGACCACGAGATTGACGATGGCCTTGCCCTGACGACGCAATTCGGCGGCCCGGTCGGCCGCCGCGCTGCTCGGAGACGGTTTGATGCGCTGAACGCGGGCGGCAATGCGCGATGCACTCACTCTGGGCTCCTGGACGAAATTTGAGTAGCCTTAACAGTAAGCGGGCGAAAACACGCGCGCCAAGATGACTTTCCGCTGGGGCGAGAGCATCCGCTTATGACGAATCGTCCGACGATGCGCGGGCGCGATCCGCATCGTCGTCCGCTGCCGCTAGGGTTTTTGTCCACTTCCCGGGCCGGTGGGTTCGTCCTACCATTTACCGATCCGTACATCGAAGAACTGATCACCGTGAACCTGCGGCGCCTGAAGTATTTCGTGAAGAGTGTCGATATCGGCAGCCTGACGCAGGCCGCCGAGGTGCTGCACATCGCTCAGCCGGCGCTCAGCCAGCAACTGATCACGCTGGAAGACGAATTCCAGCAGCAACTGCTCGTTCGCACGAAGCGCGGCGTGACGCCTACCGAAGCAGGCGTCACGCTCTACCGCCACGCGCAACTGATCCTGCGCCAGTTCGAGCAGGCGCAGGCCGATGTGAAGAGCGCGGGGCAGACGCTGGCCGGGCAGGTATCGGTCGGGCTGGCGCCTGGCACCGGTGCGTCCGCGTTGTCGCTGCCGTTGTTGCGCGCGGTCCGCGCGCGCCATCCGTCGATCCTCCTGTACATCAACGAAAATTTCGGCACGACGCTGAGCGAGCTGATCATGAACGGCCGCATGGACATGGCGGTGCTGTACGGCGACAAGCCCGTGCACGGCCTGTCGTTCCAGCTGCTGATGAACGAGGAACTGTTCCTCGTCGCGCCGCGCAGCATGGGCATCGCGGCAGGCGAAATCGACGTGACCTCGCTGCGCGATGTTCCGTTGTTGCTGCCGCGCCCGTACAACTATCTGCGCAAATACGTCGACGAGGCCTTCGCGCGGATGCAGATGATTCCGAACGTGATCGCCGAGATCGAGTCGGCCACGACGCTGTCCGCAGCCGTCGGGGCCGGGATCGGTGCGACGATCCTGCCGGACTCCACCGCGCGCGTCGTCGCGGAGTCCGGCGACGTCGTCCAGTGCCGCATCGTCTCGCCGGTGATCAAGATCCCGTTGTCGGTCTGCCTGTCGGATCATCTTCCGCTGTCCGAGCCGGCCGCGGCGGTCAAGGACATCCTGCTCGAGCTCGCGGGCGATCTCGCTTTCGACACGCGTTCGGAACCGAACGCGGATACATAAGCTCGCCTTATCGCTACAAAGCGAATCCGTCTTGGCGCAATTTTTCTGCGCCCGATACATTGAATCCATCGTCAGTTGCCCGGCGCGTCGCGCGGGGCGACAGGGCGTGCCGCGATCGGGTCCGCGCAGCCGGTGAATGCACCGCAGCGGCCGTCGTGGCGCAACGTATGCATCGGCGAATTTCCGTTTGCCGTTGCTTGCCAACCGGGCTACGGGCCAAACGATGGATCTCAACAAGATTAAGTCTCTGATCGACCTGCTGTCGGATTCTCCGCTGATGGAGCTCGAACTGATCGAGGGCGACGACAAGGTCAAGCTGGTCAAGCGGAACCGGGGCGATGCCGCCGCCGCGCCGGTGCGCGAAGTAACCCCCGCGCGCGGGGCGCGAGCGCATGCCGGGCGGGAGGCAGCGCAGCCGCCGGCCGCGTCGCCCGGCCTGTCGCCTGTCGAGCCGCGCATCGTACGTGCGCCGATGTTCGGCATCGCGCATCTTCGGCCGTCGCCGAACGATCCGGACTTCGTCCGCGCCGATGATCCCGTGCAGGCCGGCCAGGTGCTTTGCACGATCGAGGCGATGAAGGTGTTTCATGCAATCGAATCGGACTACGCGGGCCGGGTGGCCGAGGTGCTCGTGAATTCCGGCGACGAGGTCGAAGCCGGCCAGCCGCTGTTCCGGATCGAATGACGATGCGCTTCTTCCTTGCCAGCCGTGGCGCGAACAGCCGCGGCGCCATCGTAGCCAACGAGCGGGGCGACCATGTTCGATAAGGTGCTGATCGCGAATCGGGGCGAAATTGCGCTCAGGATCCAGCGCGCCTGCCGCGAGCTCGGCCTGCGGACGGTTGCCGTTCATTCGGAGGCGGATGCCGACGCGCGCTACGTTCGCCTCGCGGATCAGGCACTCTGTATCGGGCCCGCGGCGCCGGATCGCAGCTACCTGAACCAGGAGGCGATCCTGCTCGCCGCACGCGTGAGCGGCGCGGGGGCGATCCATCCCGGATACGGCTTCCTGTCTGAAAACGCGGTGTTCGCGGAGCAGGTCGAGGCGGCCGGGCTGGCGTTCATCGGGCCGGCGGCCGACTCGATTCGTGCAATGGGGGACAAGGTGGCGGCCAAGCGCGCGATGCGCGCGGCAGGCGTGCCTTGCGTACCGGGCCCGGACGGCAGCTTGCCCGACGATCCCGACGAGATCCTGGGCATTGCGGCCGAAATCGGCTATCCCGTCATCGTGAAGGCGGCGGGCGGTGGCGGCGGCCGCGGCATGCGCGTCGTGCATGCCGCGCCGCAGTTGCTCGAAGCGGTGGCCGTGACGCGCGAGGAGGCGCGGCGCGCGTTCGGCAAGCCCGAGCTTTACGTCGAGAAGTTCCTCGAGCATCCGCGTCACGTCGAAATCCAGGTGCTCTGCGACAGTCACGGCACGGCGTTGTGGCTCGGGTCGCGCGATTGCTCGCTGCAGCGGCGCCATCAGAAGGTGCTCGAGGAGGCGCCCGCGCCTCACATCGATCCCGGGCTGATTCGCAAAGTGGGCGAGCGTTGCGTGGAGGCTTGCCGGCAGATCGGGTATCGCGGCGCGGGAACGTTCGAGTTCCTGTTCGAGAACGGTCGGTTCTATTTCATCGAAATGAACACGCGGCTGCAGGTCGAGCATCCGGTGACCGAGGCGACGGCCGGAATCGACATCGTGCGCGAGCAGATCCGCATCGCACAGGGCCACGCGCTGACGCTGAAGCAAGCCGACATTCGCACGGCCGGGCACGCGCTCGAATGCCGGATCAACGCGGAAGATCCGTTCACCTTCGTCCCGTGTCCGGGCCGGATCGTCGAATGGGAGGTTCCCGGCGGGAATGGGGTTCGCGTGGATTCGCACCTGAGCGCCGGTCAGGTCGTGCCGCCGTACTACGACTCGCTGATCGCGAAGGTCGTGACGCATGGCGCGACCCGCGACGAGGCGATCGCGCGCATGCGCGTCGCACTGTCGGAGATGCGCATCGAAGGAATTCGGACCAACGTGCCGCTGCATCGCGCGATCCTGGACGATTCGGCGTTCGGCGACGGCGGTGTGGATATTCATCATCTGGAACGCTGGCTCGCCGCGCGGGAGGCCGTATGACCCGAATCGTCGAGCCTGCGCCGCCCGGGCTGCAGAGCGACATCGCAGCCGCGTGTCCCGAGCCGCAACGAAGAGTTCTCGCAATGAAACAGGATGAATCGGAACAAACGCTGCACGTCAGTCTGCTCGGCACGACCGCGATGCTGTTCGAGGCACCGGGCGCGCTCGACCTGCGAGTGCAGCGCCGCATCTGGGCGCTCGCGCGCACCGTCGAGCGATGGCCCGGCGTGCGCGAGGCCGTGCCCGGCGTGACCAACCTGATGCTGACGTTCACGCGTCCGCCGAAGGATCCCGCCGCACTGGAAGCGCAGCTGGTCGACGCATGGCATGCCGCCGGCGAACTCGACATCGCGGGCAACGTGATCGAACTCGCGGTGCAGTACGGCGGGGAGTTCGGACCGCATCTGGACGACGTGGTCGCGCATACGGGCCTGTCGGTCGACGACGTCGTCGGGATTCATTGCGCGCCGCTCTATACGGTGTATGCGCTCGGCAGCCATCCCGGCTACTGCTATCTCGGCGGCATGGACCCGCGTATCGCCACGCCGCGACGCAAGGTTCCGGTGCTCGGGCTGCCCGGCGGCGCCGTGTCGATCGGCGGCGTGCAGACAGGTGTGTCGGCCTCCGCGGGCCCCAGCGGGTGGAACACGATCGGCCGCACGGCGATGACGTTTTTCGACCCCGCGCGCGAGCAGCCGGCCACGCTCGCGCCCGGCGACATGATTCGTTTCCGTGCCGAAAGGATCGTCCGATGATCGAGATCTTGTCTTCAGCCGCATTGGCCACGGTGCAGGACCGCGGTCGCGAGGGCTACCTGCGATTCGGCGTGGGCACGTCGGGGGCGATGGACCGGGTCGCGCTCGCGATCGGCAACCTGCTGCTGGGCAATCCCGACGATGCGGCCGCGATCGAAATTCCGATGTTTCCGTTTCGCGTCCGCTTCCTCGAGGATCTGGCGTTTGCGATCACGGGCGCCGATTGCGCGGCCCGGCTCGACGAGCGGCCGATTCTCCCGTGGTGGACGATCGAGGCCAGGCGGGGTGAAGTGCTGACGATCGGCATCCCCGCATCGGGAACGCGCTGCTACCTGTCGCTGGCGGGCGGCGTCGACGTGCCCCGTGTGCTCGGGTCGCGCAGCACGCAGTTGCGCGGGGAGTTCGGCGGATTCAACGGACGGCCGTTGCAGAAGGGCGACGTGCTCCACGCGATCGGGCTCGATGCGCGTGCACCGTTGCAGTCCGCCGCGAACGGCGGGTTCGGCGCGGTGCCGCCGGCCTATCTGTTGCCGACGCCCGCGGCCATGCCGGCGGCGGACGGCGGCGACACGGTGGTGAGGGTGTTGCCGGCCGCCGAGTACGAGTGCTACGACGCCGATTCGCTCGATGCATTCTGGCGTGAAGGCTGGAAGGTGACGCCGCAGAGCGATCGATACGGTTATCGGCTTGCCGGCCCGACGCTCGCGGCCCGTCGGCCGATCGAGAAACGCTCGCACGGCATCGTGCCTGGTGTCATCCAGGTGCCGCACAGCGGCCAGCCGATCATCCAGCTGCGCGACGCGCAGCCGTCGGGCGGCTACCCGAAGATCGGCACGGTGATCGAGGCCGATTTGTGGCGCCTCGCGCAGGCACGGATCGGCACGCGAATTCGCTTTGCCAGGACGACTTACGAGGAGGCGGTCGACGCGCTCGACGAAGTGGAGCGCTATCTCGCCAAGGTTCGCAATCTCGCCGGGCTGTTCCGTGCGTCGAAATACTGACCGATGACAAACAACAACGAAGTGGATATCCAGGAGCTTCGGCAGGTCACGTCGTGGCTTGCCGCCGCCGAGATCGAATTCGCGGAGATCCGGCTTGCGGGATCGACGGTCCGCCTGACGCTCGAGCCTGAGGTGCCGTCCGGCGATGCGGGCTCGATCGGGACGCCGTCGCAGGTTGCCGCCCCGACGTCGATCGTCAGGTCGCCGTCGACCGGAATCTTCGTGACCACCCATCCCGACCGGGCGGCGCCGCAAGCCGCGATCGGCCATCGTGTCGAAGCCGGGAACGTCGTCGGTCTGCTGCAGATCGCCGAGTTGTACAGGCCGGTCGTCGCGGAGCGCGGCGGCGTGATCTCGGCGATTCATGCGGAACCGGGGGGCCTCGTCGGGTATCGGGCGCCGCTGTTCGAACTGGCGGCCGACGTGCCGCCGCCACCCCTCCCACGCATCGAGAGAGCAGATGATGGAAATTGACCTGAATGCAGATGTCGGCGAAGGATTCGGCCCGTACCGGATGGGCGACGACGAAGCGATGTTCGATATCGTCTCGTCGATCAATATCGCATGCGGTTATCACGCCGGCGACCCGGTGATCATGGATCGGACCGTGCGCATTGCCGGCGCGAAGGGAATCGACCTCGGCGCGCACGTCGGCTTTCCCGATCTGCTCGGGTTCGGGCGGCGACCCATTCAGGCGGACCCGCTCGAACTCGCGAAGTACGTGCTGTACCAGATGGGCGCACTCGAAGGGATCGCACGCGCGGCAGGCCATCGCCTGACCCACATGAGCTTTCACGGTGCGCTCGGCAACATGGCCGCCGCGTCGTTTGAACTCGCGGAGCCGCTGGTGCGGGCGGTTGCGGAGTTCGACCGGAATCTCGTGATCAGCGTGTCGACCAACACCGAGATCGAGCGCGCGGCCGACCGGATCGGCATGCGCACGGCTAACACGTTCCTGGCCGACCGCGCGTACGACGACCACGGCGCACTCGTGTCCCGCAAGCTCGCGGGCGCGGTGATCAAGGATCGGGCGGCGGTGCTCGCACGCGTGCAGCAGCTGCTCGAAGACGGCACGGTCACCACGATCGCGGGCAACACCATCGGGATGAGCGCGAGGTCGATCCTGCTTCATGGCGACACGCCGGGCGCGGTGGAACTCGCGCGCACCGTGCGCAGCGCGATCGAAGCGAAGGGCGGGCGCGTGGTGCCCGTATCGCGGCTCGTCGATCGCCCGTCGCCGTCATAAGTCCGCCTTATCGCACCACATCGAATCCGTATTGGCGCACGAATTCGGCGCCGAATACATTGCCAGATATCGACAGCGTTCATCGACATGCCGATGCAACGCGAATCCACAGAGGTGAACCATGCCGTTTTCCGATTACAAAACCGCACTCGTCACGGGCGCTTCGACGGGGATGGGCGCCGCGATCGTCGAGCGCTTTTGCCGCGAGGGGCTCGAGGTCCATGCACTGGCGCGCAGCGCGGACCGGCTCGACGCGCTCGCGAAACGCACGGGTTGCATTCCGCATGCGATCGACGTGTGCGACCTGGACGCGGTCACGAAGCTGACGCAGGAAGTCGAATTCGACATCGTCGTGAACAACGCGGGGGTATCGCGCAAGGGGTCGATTCTCGACGCCAACGTCGACGACATCGACGTGCAGGTGGAAGTCAACCTGCAGTCCGTGCTGCATATCGTGCGGCTCACGATGCCGGGTATGGTCGAGCGCGACCGCGGGCACATCGTCAACATCAGCTCGATCGCGGCGATCTACAACTTCAACGGCAACTCGATCTATCACGCGACGAAAGCTGCCATTCATGCGTTGTCGCGACAGCTTCGCGTCGACGCGACCGGCCGGCGCGTGCGCGTGACGGAAATCTGCCCGGGACGCGTCGCGACCGATATCTTCGGCCACGTGAGCGGCGACATCGAAGCGGCGCGCAAGCAGTTCATCGAAGGGTTCGAGCTGCCGCAGCCGTCGGATATCGCGGATGCGATCGCGTTTGCGATCGCCGCGCCGCTCGCGGTCAACATCAGCAACATGGAAATCCTCCCGACCCTGCAGGTGCCGGGCGGCCTCACGACGGTCAAGCGCGACGCATAAGCGGATCGATTCGGTCACGTCCAAACGAACGGAGAGCACATCATGCAACAACGTATCGGTTCCCGAAAGAACGCGTCGGCGCCGCAGGCCAATCCTGCGATCATCGACGCGCTGCGCGACATTCCGGCCGCGCTGATCAGCGACAACATGCGGCGCATCGTCGGCACGGCCGCGCTGCGCCCCTATCACCGGTCGGGCGGGATGGTCGGCACCGCGGTCACGGTACGCGTGCGCCGCGGCGACAATCTAGCGATTCACCGCGCGTTCGAGTATTGCCGGCCGGGCGACGTGCTGGTCGTCGACGGCGGCGGCGACGTCACACAGGCGCTGCTCGGCGAAATCATGTCGATGTATGCGGAAAGCATCGGCGTGGCCGGGCTCGTGCTCGACGGCGCGATTCGCGACGTCGCGGCGATCCGCGAAAAGGATTTCCCGGTGTTCGCGCGAGGCGTCACCCACAAAGGGCCCTACAAGGCCGGTCCCGGCGAGATCAATGTGCCCGTGTCGATCGATGGCCTGGTGATCCATCCCGGCGATATCGTCGTCGGCGACGATGACGGCCTCGTCGCGTTTCCGCAGGAAGAGGCCGAATACCTGATCGGGAAGGCGCGCGCGCAGATGCGCAAGGAAGCCGACACGATCCAGTCGATCAAGGAAGGCCGCTTCGACCGTTCGTGGATCGACGCATTCGAAGCGAACATGGCTGGCTGAGCGATGGAACTGCGCGGCAAAGCATGCGAAGGCGCTGCCGTCACGGCGCTGGCGAACCGGCTTCTGGCACTGACCGCCGCGACGCGCGTGCGGTCGGAGGGTGACCCGTTCGCCAACCCGGTGCTGTCGCTCGCATGTTCGATCATGCAGTCGATCGGCGACGGGCGAATCGGCGGCGGAGATACGCTCGAGCTGGTGAGACAGCTGCGTGACCAGGCGTTCTCGGATCGGGCGGCGCGGATCGCCGCCTATGTCGGCGGCGTCGGTGTCGACGCGAACGAAGCGGCGCTCGAATCGATTGCCGGTCGTGTCGTGTGCGACGCGAACGACTGGGACGGCTTTCGCGCGCGCGCCGAGCGCACCCGCTATACGGCGGTATTCACCGGCCATCCGACCTTCGCGCTGAATCCGGAGGTCGCGCGCCATCTCGCGGATCGCGCTTGCGGCGCGGCGCCACGGCGATTCGAGTCGCATCGCCCGGGGACGGTCACGCTCGACGCCGAGTTCGAGCAATCGGTGCAGGCGATCGATCATGCCCGCGATGCGCTGGATCGCTTCAATGCCGCATTGCTGTCGGCGGCACGCCGGGCATTTCCCGACCGTTGGCTGGCGCTGGTGCCGCGGCCGCTGATCGTGTCGACCTGGGTCGGTTACGACACCGACGGCCGAACCGACATCGGCTGGTGGGATACGCTGCGCTTTCGCCTGCGGATCAAGCGCCTGCAGCTTGCGCGCATTCATCGGCAGGCGTCCGCCGTCAGCAGTGCGCGGAAGCTGACCGAACGTGTCGCGAAGGCACTCGACGTGCTGGACCGCCAGATCGCCGCATGCCCGGACGGCGCGGATGCGGGCCAGACTTCCCGGTTCGCGCAGGTGCTCGTCGCGCACCGAGACGACGCGCTGGTGGATCCGGAAACGCTGGACGAGCTTTATCGCGACGCGATCGCGGCTGCGCCCGATCGCGACAAGCTGGCGCTGGCCGTGTCGCGCGCGGGCCTCGCATCGCACGGGCTTGCGCTCGCGCATACGCATTTCCGGCTGAACGCCGCGCAGCTTCATAACGCCGCGCGTCAAAGGCTCAATATCGCCGATTCCGTCGATGCGCCGCTGCATCGGCGCGCGATGCTGGCGGCGATCAACGCCGAGCTGGACAAGGTGCAGCCGCTGCCGGTCGACTTCGGCGCGCTGCTCGAGGAGCAGGCGACGGCAGCGCGGACAATGATGACGATCGCGCAGCTCGTCAAGCACATCGACGGCGCGACACCGGTTCGATTCCTGATCGCGGAGACGGAGAGCGGATACACGTTGCTGGTCGCGTTGTGGCTTGCACGGCTTTTCGGCGTGGAGCGGCATGTGGAAATCAGCCCGCTGTTCGAGACCGAGGAGGCGCTCGAGCATGGCGCGCATGTCCTCGATGAAGCGCTGCGCAGCCCGCAATATCGCGCCTACGTGAAATCGCACGGACGGTTGGCACTGCAATTCGGCTATTCGGATTCCGGCCGCTATGTCGGTCAGCTTGCCGCGAGCTACCTGATCGAGCGGCTCAGGATGAAGATAACCGGCGTGCTCGCGCGCCACGGGCTGAACGGTGTCGAGGTCGTGCTGTTCGACACGCACGGCGAAAGCGTCGGCCGCGGTGCGCATCCCGGCTCGCTGGCCGATCGTCTCAAATACCTGTCGCCGACGGCATCGCGCCATGCGTTGAACGATTGGGGGTTGCAGGTACGGGAGGAGAGCGCATTCCAGGGCGGCGACGGCTATCTGCTGTTTGGCACGCCGGCGCTGGCGCTCGCGACGGTCGCGCGGATCGCCGAGCATGCGTTCCATCATGCGGTCGGCCCGGTCGACGATCCGATTTACGACGATCCGGATTTCGCCGCCGATTTCTTCGGTTCGGTGCGCGCGACGATGACGGCGCTCGTCGACGACGCAGGCTATACGGCTATGCTGAGCGCGTTCGGTCCCGCGCTGCTCGACCGTACGGGTTCGCGGCCTGCGGCTCGGCAAGCGGACGGCGCCGCGTTCCGCGCCCTGATTCGCCACCCGAGCGAACTGCGCGCGATCCCGAACAACGCGATCCTGCAGCAGCTCGGCTGGTGCGCGAACACCGTGCACGGCCTGGGCGCCGCTGCGGCCCGGCAGCCGGAGGGCTTCATGGAGATGCGCGGGCGCAGCCGCAGATTCAGGCGCGCGCTCGATCTCGCGGAAGCCGCGTTCGCACACTCCGACATCGAGGTGCTGAGAGCCGTGACTTCGTTGCTCGATCCCGGCACGTGGCTCGACCGCGCGCTTCACACGGCGGATGGCGGTGCGCGGGATGCGATGCTCGCGGTCGCCGCGATGCTGGAGCGGATCGACGCGTCCGCTGCGACGCGGGCGATGTTTCGCCGCGCGCTGGCCGACGATCTGGCGCTGCGCACCGTATGGCCGAATCGTGCACGCATGAGCGATCGCGAAATTCTGCTGCATGCGCTGCGGCTTGCGCTGATCCAGCTGGTCTGGTTGAAGGCGACGGAGATTCCGGAATTTTCGCCGCGGCCCGATGTGACGGTCGACGATCTGCATCGGGCGATCGTCGGCCTCGACATGCCGTACGTGCTGCCGGTACTCGTGCGGATATTTCCCGAGCGGACGGACGATACGGCCGAATACGAGTACGCCGAGCCCGCCGCGCCGCGCGCGCCGGGTTCCTATGCGAGAGAGCACCGCGAGATTTTCGCGCCGATGCGGCAGTGGTTCGAATCGATTCGCGAAATCTCCGTGGCCGTGACCCACGAGGTCGGCACGTTCGGCTGACGCCGCCCCGCACGCGTATCGCGGGCGATGGCGTTCGCGATGCGACGCGCACCGAGCGGCCTCGGGCGCCGGCACGGTCCGACTCATTCAACCTTTACCGAAATCCAACAAGGAGTGTTGTCATGCGAGCGTCGATTCTTGTGACCCGGGCGTCGTTTCCCGACATTGTCGAGCGTTTGAGGGAGCCCTTCGACGTGACCGACAACCCGGACGACACGATCTGGTCGCAACCGGAACTGATCGCGCGGCTGCAGGGGAAACGCGGTGCCGTCACCGCGGGCAGCGACCGGATCGACGCAACCCTGCTCGATGCGTGCCCCGGGCTCGAGGCGGTCTGCAACATCGGTGTCGGCTACAACAACATCGATGTCGACGCGTGCTCAGCGCGCGGCGTGATCGTGACCAACACGCCGGACGTGCTGACCGACACGACCGCGGATTTCGGCTTCGCGTTGATGATGGCGACCGCGCGGCGCATCACCGAGTCCGAGCACTTTCTGCGCGGCGGCGCGTGGACGAAGACGGGACGTTATGACATGTTCGTCGGCTCGGACATTCATGGCGCGACGCTCGGGATACTGGGCATGGGCCGCATCGGCCAGGCGATCGCGCGTCGCGGCGCGCTCGGTTTCGGCATGAAGGTGATCTATCACAATCGCTCGCGACTATCGCCGGAAGTGGAGGCGGGATGCGGCGCGCGCTATGTCGACAAGGACGCGCTGCTGCGCGAATCCGATCACCTGATCATCGTGGTGCCGTATTCGTCGACCTCACATCATGCGATCGGCGCGCGCGAGCTCAGGCAGATGAAATCGACGGCAACGCTGACGAATATCGCACGGGGTGGCGTGGTCGACGACAGCGCACTGGCTGCCGCGCTCGCCGAAGGCGCGATCGCCGCGGCGGGACTCGATGTCTTCGAGGGCGAGCCGGTCGTATGTCCGGCATTGCTCGCGCAGAAGAATGTGGTGCTGACGCCGCATATCGGCAGCGCATCGGTGGCGACGCGACGGGCGATGGCGTCGCTCGCCGTCGACAACCTGATCGCGGCGCTGGGATCCGGACCCCGTGCCGGCCGGCCGCCGACGCCTGTCAATCCGCAGGTGTTGACCGACGCATCGCGCGTCGGTCGATAGCCGCCTTTGGCGCACCGATCGACGTATGGGTGTTTGCCCGAACGCATCGCCGACCGGGGGCGCGACGGTCGACCGGAACGCGGCGCACAGCGCCGCCGCACGGGGCTCGAGCGAATGTGCCGACCGGTCATTGCTCGAGCTTATCGCACCAGAGGAAAGGCGTCTGCAAGCTGCTTTTTTTGCGGGCTAGTATGAATTCAACGCAGTCGTCGATGCCGGCACCGCGTTGAACCACGAAGTCATGGCGGGGCGCGCGTCGCGGCACGCCACGATCCGGATTCATTCGAGAGGCGCGGATTATGAAGCTGCATTTTGACCTTTCTGCAGTGCTGCGAGGCGACTACGGTGCACTGTTTCTGCACGGCATCGAGCTGACGCTGTTGATGGCCATTTCGGCGTGGCTGCTGTCGATCGTGGTCGGGTTGACCCTCACGTTGATTCGCATGACGAATGTCCGGATCGCGGAACGCTTCGTCGCCGCGTTCGTCGCGTATCACCGCAACGTGCCGATGCTCGTGCAGATCCTGTTCTGGTACTTCGGCATCTCGAACATCCTGCCTGACGGGATCCAGGCGTTTCTCAACCAGTACAACGGCCAGTTCGTGTTCGCGGTCGTCGCGATCGGCCTGTGCAGCGGCGCCTATTTCTCGGAAGACATCCGCAGCGGGTTGCGCGCCGTTCCGTACGGCCAGTATGAAGCCTGCCGCGCACTCGGCCTGAATTTCCTGAAGGGTATGCGCCATGTCGTCCTGCCGCAGGCGCTGCGAAACGCGATCCCGCCGATGGTCAATCATGCGGTGCTGCTCTTCAAGAACACGAGCCTCGCGATGGCGATCGGCGCCGCGGAGCTGACCTACGTGACGCGGCAGATCGAGAACGACACGTTCCTGTCGTTCGAATCGTATTTCGTCGCAACCGTGATGTATCTGGCCATCTCGCTGCTGATCATGCTCCTGGGCGCACGGCTCGCAGTCTTCTACCGTATTCCGGGAGTGAAATGACCATGTTCGAGATCATTCGAGACAACTGGGCGCTGTTGCTGATCGGTCAGTATCCGCACGGGCCGCTCGGCGGCATCGTGCTGACGATTCTGCTTTCCGTCGCCGCGCTCGCGATCGCGTTTCCGCTGGGGATACTTGTTGCGCTCGCGAGAATCAGCCCGTTTCCGGTGCTGCGCGCACCCGCTACCGCGCTTGTCTACGCGGTGCGTGGCGTACCGCTGCTGATGGTCGTGTTCTGGGTGTACTTCCTCGTGCCCGTGCTCACCGGCTATCCGGTCACGGGGTTCGTCACGATGCTGTGCGCGCTCGTCGTCTACGACTCGGCGTATCTCGGCGAGATCATTCGCGGCGGCATCGAAGCGCTGCCGAAAGGGCAGATCGAGGCGTCGCGTGCGCTCGGCATGAGCTACCTGAAGACCATGCGGTGCGTGGTCCTGCCGCAGACCCTGTACAACGTTGTGCCGAGCATGATGACGCAGTTCGTATCGACCATCAAGGAGACGTCGCTCGGCTACATCATCAACGTCCAGGAGATCTCGTTCGCGGCCGACCAAATCAACAACCGGTTGCTGACGAAGCCGTTCCCGGTTTATCTGATCCTCGCGCTCTGCTACTTCGCGCTCTGCTACGCGCTGACGCAGTTCGCGCAATACCTGGAACGCCGTGTGACGCGCAAGCGCGCCGGTATGAACGTCCGCACGAAGTCGGCGAACGCGGTTTCGCTGGCCGGCTCGGTATCCACCGGGAACTGAGTGACCCGACTCTCTCAAGGAACTCGCATGATCAAGTTTTCCAACGTCGACAAGTGGTATGGCGAATATCACGCGCTCGTGGACATCAACGCCGAAGTGCGCAAGGGCGAAGTGGTGGTTGTCTGCGGGCCGTCGGGTTCCGGGAAATCGACGCTGATTCGCACGGTCAACCGGCTGGAAGAAATCAATGGCGGCAAGATTTCGTTCGACGGACAGGACATCCACGACGGGAAGATGAGCGTGAACGCCTATCGAAGCCGTATCGGGTTCGTGTTCCAGCAATTCAATCTTTTCCCGCATCTGTCGGTACTGGAAAACATCACGCTCGCGCCGATCCGCGTCAGCGGCGTGAAGCGCGCAGAGGCGGAGAGCAAGGCACTGGATTTGCTCGCCCGTGTCGGATTGTCGAACAAGGCGAACGCCTATCCGCCCCAGTTGTCGGGCGGACAGCAACAACGCGTCGCGATTGCTCGGGCGCTCGCGATGAACCCGCCGGCGATGTTGTTCGACGAACCGACTAGCGCGCTCGATCCGGAGATGGTCGGCGAGGTGCTGAGCGTGATGAAGAGTCTCGCGCAGGAAGGAATGACGATGATGTGCGTGACGCACGAAATGGGATTTGCGCGCGAAGTTGCCGACCGCATCTGGTTCATGGACGCGGGGATGATTCTCGAGACGGCCGATCCCGACACGTTCTTCACGGCGCCGAAGCACGATCGCGCGAAAAAATTCCTGTCGGATCTGCGTTCGCATTGATCGCGTGCGTGGCCGGCCGGGCGCCGCTGGTCCTCCGTAGTTCATTTCAAAACATGTTTGTCAGTCAAGCCTCAAGGGGTTACACGATGGAAAAGTTGAAAAGCATCGCGGGAATGCTGCTATCGGTCGGCATCGTCATGTACGTCGCGCCCGCTCGCGCCGATCAGTTGGCGGATGTCAAGGCGCGCGGCGAACTGAACTGCGGCGTGTATTCGAACGTCGAGCCTTTTTCCTATCCGAACGCGCAAACACGCCAGCTCGAGGGGATGGACGTCGACCTTTGCAACGCGATCGCGAAGCAGATCGGCGTGAAGGCGAAACTCTCGCCGCTGGCCGTCGAGGCGCGCATTCCGCAATTGAAGCTCGGGCGGGTGGATATCGTCGTCGCCAACCTCGCTTATACGAAGACGCGGGCAACCCAGATCGCGTTCAGCGATGCGTATTACTCGACCAAGGAAGTGCTGGTCGTGAAAAAGGCCGACGGCGGGAAGAAGCTGGCCGATTTCACGGGCCAGAAGATCAGTGCGGCCGATGGATCGACGTCGGCACAATCGATCCCGCTGTCGATCAAGGATGGCCAGGCGGTGACGTTCCACGACACGAGTTCGGCGTTTCTCGCCCTCGCGCAAGGCAAGGTTAAGGGTTTCGTAACGAATCAGATGACGGCGATCAAGATCGCGAAACAGGTCGATGGCACGGACGGCGCGGTCACCATTGCGGCCGAGCCGATGTTGATCGAGCCTATTGCCGTCGGGTTGCGTCTGAGCGAGCAGGGGATGCTCGGCGCCGTGAACCAGGCGCTGGCGTCGCTCGAACAGAGCGGGCAGATGCAAGCCATCTTCGATAAATGGCTGGGGCCGAAGACACCGTACGGCTTGGTACGGACCGACAAGGTCACACCGATCAATCAGCTGAAGTTCACGCCGGTTTCGTAACGTGGCCGTTCGATGGCGTGGGAACACGCCATCCTGACCGCGGCAGCCGGTTCCCGGCGCTTGCCAGTGAGAATCGGAATGGCATCGGTAGAGACGAGACACAGGATTGCCGTGATGGGCGTGTCCGGTTGCGGGAAGTCGACGCTTGGCGCGATGCTGGCGGCTGCCATCGGCGGCGTGTTCATCGAGGGCGACGATTACCACCTGCCGGAAAGCAAGCACAAGATGCGCAACGGCATTGCGCTGGACGATTCCGATCGGGAGCCGTGGCTGGACCGGCTAGCGAGCAAGATGACGGCGCAGGGCGCTTCCGTCGTGTTGTCTTGCTCGGCGCTGAGGGCCGCTTATCGCGCCCGGCTGCGCGCGCGTTCCCGGGTTGCGGTTCGTCTACCTCGAAATCGAGATGGAAGAGGCGCTGAAGCGTGTATCGGATCGAGTTGGGCACGAGTTTCCAGCCGGGCTCGTTGCGAATCAGTTCGACACCCTAGAGTCGCCGGTCGGCGAGGATCGCGTGCTGCGCTTGCTTGCGTGTCACCCACAACAGCGGAATCTCGCGTCGATCGTTCGATGGCTGGATGAATCGATGGATTGACCGAAGCGGAATAGCGCACCAAAATTGGTTCATATTGTTGCCGGAAGCCGTTAAATTGGCCGGGTGGGGTCAAGATTCGATGGAAATCAACAACGCGGAGACTCATGCAGCCCCGGACGGCAGTTCCCGAGCACGCGGTAAGCGAATACGGTCGCTTGACCGCCAGTATTGGCCTGGCGAGTTGGATGCCCGACCGGGACGAGGAGCCCGGGCGTTGATCAAGGCGGCTGACGAGGCGTTGTACTATGCGGAGACATCCGGCCGAAACAGGGTTGCGGCCTTTGAGTCTCAAGCGTGACAGCCCCCCGTTTGACTTCGTCTGTATTTGACATAAGCTAAACTAGCGACTTTTTAGGGTCGCAAGAAAATACCGTCTGCGAGCCCGGTCTTGGCCGACGCATACGGCGCCGGCGCAACGACTGCAACTCACACGCTTTGTTGCCCCGAGTCGTTGCTTAAAAGTCACTTGCGCACGGATGGTCGCGCAGCGCGTTGACCATGCAGAACGAGACCACTGCCTATGCGCGCGCCTGCAACGCAGTGACGAATTTCGACAACCGCTCCCGCCTCCGTAGTCGACTCTCGCTTGCGCAAGCGTCACGGCCCCATTTCAGACAGACCTGTAATTCATTTATCAACGACTGGACCGCTGGCAAATTGATGCCAGAATTGATGCGAAACGGCACCAAGGGAGCCATCATGCGTACCACCGTCACCGTCGACGACACTCTTTATGCGCGCGCACTCGAACTTGCCGAGCCGGGTATGCCGTCGGCCGACCTGTTTCGGGCTGCACTAGAAACGTTCGTGCGTGTCCAGGCCGGCCAACGCCTTGCCGCGCTTGGCGGTCGCGCGCCCGACATGCCGGATGTTCCGCGCCGCAACCCGGAGGCAGCCGCCCGATGAGTGTTCTGGTCGACACGTCCGTCTGGGTCGAGCATTTCCGGCGACCGCAACCGGCGCTTATCCAGCTGCTGCGCGTCGATGACGTCTTGACGCATCCATTAGTGATGCTCGAGCTCACGTGCGGGACGCCGCCCGAACCGCGGGCCCGAACCCTAGGAGATCTCGCGCTATTGCGCCAAACGCGCCTTGCGACGCCAGGCGAGGTAGCGGACTGGATTGAGCGGGAACGGCTGTATGGGCGCGGATGCTGTGCGGTGGATTGCACGCTGCTGGCGTCGGTGCTGCTGACCCCGAGCACTAAGCTCTGGACGCGCGATCGTCGGCGCGCGCAACTGGCGGAGCAATTCGGGGTTCACTACCTACAGCCAGACCTGCATTGAGCGAAGCAGTTGCCGGCTTCTGCAGTGATGCCACCACATTCCTTTGCTCGCACTAGCAAGCGCTAGACGGCCACAATGCAGGCAGCGGATCGTAATCGCCCCTATAGCCCGCCCCGCAGCGACCACGGCCATCACACAACATGGCCGATTTTCGGCAGATTCTCGCGCAGCGTTAGAATATCGCCCCTTCTCATGTGAGATCAAAATGTCCTGGTTCGTTTACGAAGTGCCCGAATACCACGAAGACGCCGCGCGCATCGAACCCTTCAGCGACCTGCGTAGCCGTGTGCTGAAAGTCGGTGGCCTGGCCATGGCGGACGAACTGGAAAGCGTTCGCGAGAATGCCGCGGCGACAGCAGACACGCCCGAGCGCCCCCTGCGGACTCCGGAGAATCCGCAGGTCTTTCCGATTCCTTACGCCGACTCCATGATCCTGGTCGGGTTCATCTTCGATCTGAAACGCGAATTCCGGCAACTGGTCGTGTCACCCGTGGAAATGCCCTGGCTGAAAGACGCGTAAAAGGTGGTCGGAACGGAAGCCGACGGAAGAGTTGCTCCTGTTCTTGAGGCCGGGGTGCGAATATCCAGCGCACGCTTTCGAATACATATGCGTCGAGTTGGAACCACACGTCGGACTGAATCGAGCTGCGCAGCTACTAAAACAGGGGGAGCTGCCGTGGGCCGCGACAGGGTACCGAGACGTGTTCGCCATCTTTCCCTGCACGTTGCGTCCAGGCCACCACGGGGACGTGCGCCCCATCGACGATTAAGCCGAAGGCAAACGCTTCAAACCCCTCCCGCACAAGATGCGTCAGAGGCCGCCAGGTCGGCGTCCAACCTCGCGCGCGCAAGCAATTGACGTTTGGTCAGGCCTGGCACGCACTCACGGACGAAACAGGTGCAGGCGTCGGGCACCGACTCGGGAGGGAACGTCGGTGGTAACGCGAAGCCCGACAGTCGCAAGGTGTCTGTTATCCACGGTTCTCTACAACAACGACAACTGAGCCGGTATGCTTGCGCGAACTGCTTGATCGCTTTGCTTTACCACCAGGCTCTGCCGGTCCGTGGACTGAGTATTCCCGTCGTCCTGTCGATACTTCCGCGCCCAATCGACGCCAAGCACATCGGATGAGAACACAACGCCTGGCGCAATCTGAACAAGCTGGCTCATTGGCAGATGCTCCTAGGCGGGCTGAACGTCGAAGTGCGCAGCAGCGTAACGTGCGCTGCAGTTCCACACTTCGACGCCGTCACGGATGAATGTCGCCCATCCATCTTTTACGATCATCTCTGCTCGCGGGAATACGTCGCCATGCCCGTTCGCCGCGGCAGCAAAGACTGTCCGCTCACGACACGTCGCCCAGTATTTCCCATCGGGTAACGATGTCGACATCGTGCTCAACCGTCTTTCGGGCTTATTGTTCGATCAAGAACCGATCGCGATTCTTCGCGCCTGCAATCCAATGGGGAGCCTTGCCCCACCCGCTCCAGGTCGCGCCGGTCTTCGGGTCGCGATACTTCGGCGCGATCGACGCCCGCGTGTTCGTCGCAACTGCACGGCGCCGCCCGAAAAGTTGCTCGAGTTGTCATACCAGGATTCAAATGTCCACCTTCCAGCTATTTAAAAATGTCCGGTTTTAAGGTGGGTTTTGCTACTTCTGTTTCCTCGTTTTGACCGTTACGCAGTGTCGAAGGTCGGCGCTTGAACGGGCAGGGCGCTCACGGTTGTTTCACCAGCCTTTGCAGACCGACGGCCAGGTTTATTTGCCGGCTTGGCGGTTCGCCGACGTTGCGCCAGATCCACGATCACATGCTCGACGTCGGCCTGCGTGGTCTCGCGTTGCTTCTTCTTGCCCGGTTCAGCCTCGTTTCGATTGGTTCGCGTCGAGTCGCCTCGATGTGTTCGAGACGGAGCTTTACCGATTCGACTGTTATCGCGTTGCGCCTGAAGGGCTTGCGCGACCTGCAGCACATGACTCAAGCGCTTGTGCTCGACGACGGCACCTTGATCGATTTCAGCCAGGCGATCGTACTGCCGGCAGCGCAACACACGATCGTCAGCCCGGATCTCGATCCGCCCATCCGGGTACTCCCAGACCTCGATCTGACGGTCGATCAGTTTCCGGTTGGCCGGCGTGTCTTCCAGCAAGTACATCACCCGGTCGTACTGCACCGTGAGCGACTTCGTCACTTTGCGCGGCTCGCGCCACGTCAGCACCAAGTCCAGACTCTCGTCGGACCGCAGCGGCCGGTGCGCATTGAAGTCGCTCTTCGGCGGCTTCGCGAAGCGTGCGTTGTAGGCGGCCATGAAGGAGGGCGCGTAAGCGTTGGCGTCGGCCACCGTATTGATCCCGCGCAATCGCATCTCCTTGACCAATCGATCCTGCAACGTCAGGTGCGCTCGCTCCACGCGTCCCTTGGCCGAACTGCTGTTTGCACAGAACGTATCGATGTTCAGCTCGTACATCGCCCGCCCGAACGGCGTCACGCGATTGCCAGTCTTGCCCGGTGTCGAAACTCGGAACACGCTGGCCTTGTCGCTGTAGAACGCCCCGGGTTTGCCGTGCCGTTCGATGTACGCTCGCGTTGCTTCGAAGTAGCTGAAGGTCGATTCCGTCTGTGTGAAGTGCAGCATCATCAGTCGACTCGTCGCGTCATCCACATACACCAGCAGCGTGCAGGCCGGCGCCCGTTCCTCGAACCATCGATGATCGCTGCCGTCGATCTGGATCAGTTCACCCAGGCAGGCCCGCCGTGCTCGCGGCTGATAAACCTTCGGCGGTCGTTTTGTCGACACGGAATCGGCAAACCAGCCTCCGTCATCAGTTTCCTGACCGTCTCCTTGGCCAGCTCGATGCCGTGACATTCCCAGAGCTTCTCGCAAGCCAGCGTCGGCCCGAAATCGGCGTAGCGATCTCGGATGATCGACAGTGCCCGGTCGGCGGCTCCTGGGTCCAGGCGACGGTTGCCGGGCTTCGATCGGTGTCCCGACACCAAACCTGCCGGACCGTGCTCACGTAGCCGGGCGACCAGCCGGCGAACCTGCCGTGTCGTCAACGCCAGCCGTTCTGCCGCACGCCATGGCTTGAGCTTGCCGTCGGCTACGTCCTGAATGACCTTGAATCGGTCCAGCTCGCGCATCGTCATCGTGATCCGTTCCGTTGCAGCCATCGCAGCCTCCGGCGCCGGACACCCGGCGGCCGGTCAGCTTACGCGGCCCGAAAGCGGACATTTCCATGTAGCCAAAAGCGGACATTTCAATCTAGCCACTACAAGATTTGTCATACCCGGATTCAGATGTCGTAGCGCCAGCTAAATACAGATGTCGCATGTTTCATCGGTCTTTCCGCCGTTCAGCGTTGAAGCGCCGAGCTTGAAGCAGCAGGGCGCTTGCGTTTACCCGCGGGCCTTGGCAGACCGCCGGTTAGACTCTGCTTGATGTGTTTGCGAAGCGACCTGCAGGATGGCCGCTTCGATGTCGGCTTCGGTGAACGCACGCTGCTTCTTGGCACCGGGCAACGATGTCTTGGCGCGTACCGGCAGCCCCCGATTGGCGCGCGACGGCGAGCCCGAGATCCGTCGATTGTCGCGCTGCGCCTGGATCGCTTCAGCGACCTGCAGCGCGTGACTCAAGCGTTTGTGTTCGATGATCGCGCCTTGATCAACCTCCGCCAGCTTGTCGTAAAGGCGGCATCGCAATACCTCGCCATCAGCCCGGATTTCGATCCGGCCATCCGGGTACTCCCAGACGTCGATGTAACGATGAATCAGTTTCCTGTTCTCGAGCGTATCGTCCAGCAGATACAGTACTCGGTCGTACAGCACCGTCAGTGACTTCGAGACCCGGCGCGTTTCGCGCCAGGTCATCAATCGGTCCAGATTCTCGTCATTTCGCAGCGGTCGATGCGCATTGAAGTCGCTGCGCGGCGGCTTCGCGAAGCGCGCGTTATACATGGAGATGAAGGAGGGCGCATAAGCATTGGCGTCGGCTACCGTGCTGATGCCGCGCAAGCGCATCTCCTTGACCAATCGGTCCTGCAACGTCAGATGTGCTCGCTCGACACGTCCCTTGGCCGAGCTGCTGTTCGCGCAGAATGTGTCGATGTTCAGCTCATACATGGCCCGGCCAAACTGCGTCACGCTGCTGCCGGTCTTGCTCGCGGTCGGGCTGCGGAACACGCTGTACTTGTCGCTGTAGAACGCTACCGGCTTGCCGTAGCGTTCCAGATACGTCCGCGTCGCCTCGAAGTAGCTGAAGGTCGATTCGGTCGCCGTAAAGTGCAGATGCATCAACCGGCTCGTCGCGTCGTCGACGTACACCAGCAGCGTGCAGGCCGGCGCCCGTTCCTCGAACCATCGATGATCGCTGCCGTCGATCTGGATCAGTTCGCCCAGGCAGGCCCGCCGTGCTCGCGGCTGGTAGACCTTCGGCGGTCGTTGCCGGCGCGGAATCCAGAGCCCGGCGTCGGTCATCAGCTTCCTGACCGTTTCCTTCGACAACTGCAATCCATGGCATTCCCAGAGCTTCTCGCAGGCTAGCGTCGGCCCAAAATCGGCGTAGCGCTCCCGAACCAGGCTCAAGGCACGATGCGCCAAATCCTCGGGCAGTTGATGGTTGCTCGCATGGCCACGACGCTGCGAAATCAGCCCGACCGGGCCAGCAGCGCGATATCGGGCGACCAGCCGCTCAATCTGCCGTCGACTGATCCCAAGCCGCTCCGCGGCTCGCCAAGGCATCAGACGCTGCTCGATCACGGCTTCCACGACCTTCTGACGATCCAGCTCCCGCATGCTCATGGTGATCAGTCCAGGTTGGCCCACGATGCGCTCCGGCAGTTCGAACCGCTGCCAGCATGCGCCGAAACCCTCGAACTACGACATTTCAACTTTGCTCAGATGCGACATTACAACTTTGCTCTTACACCAAAAACATCGATCATCAGCATTATGTCAAGTTGAATTGCTATTCGCCCCCATACCTGGGTGGGTCTCGCGCGATGCTGCGCACCATCCCCACGCTCGCCGGACATGCATTATGATGCTCGCCGCGCAGGCGTACCTGCCGCTACTGCGCTGATCATTCGACTGACGTTCTGGAGCGAGCATGCAAGACATCATCGACGGTTTTCTGCGTTTTCAGCGCGACATCTACCCGCAACGTGAGGCGCTTTTCAAACAACTCGCGACGTCACAGAACCCCAAGGCGCTGTTCGTCACGTGCTCCGACAGCCGAGTCGTACCTGAGCTGCTCACTCAGCGCGAGCCGGGCGAACTGTTCGTGATCCGCAATGCGGGCAATATCGTGCCGTCGTACGGCCCGGAACCTGGCGGCGTGTCGGCCACCGTGGAATACGCGGTCGCCGTTCTCGGCGTTCGGGATATCGTGATCTGCGGCCACTCCGATTGCGGTGCGATGGGCGCGATTTCGCGCTGCACCTGCCTCGATCATCTGCCGGCCGTCGCGAACTGGCTGCGTCATGCCGATTCCGCGAAAGTCATCAACGCCGCGCATGAATACGACTCGCCGCGCGCGAAGCTCGACGGGCTCGTGCGCGAAAACGTGATCGCGCAGCTTGCCAACCTCCGCACTCACCCTTCCGTCGCGCTTGCGCTGGAGCAAGGACGCCTGAATCTGCACGGCTGGGTCTACGACATCGAGACAGGCGGCATCGACGCGCTGGACGGCACCACCCGACATTTTGTCCCGCTGGCCGAGTCGCCCGCGGTGGTCGCGGTGAACTCGCGCAATCGCGGACAGGTCTAGCCCCCGACCGGTTCGCGCCCGGTATCGGGCGCGAACACAACGCCCCGCCGAACAGAACGGGTACGCAGGCGCCGGTTGCATCGATCAGCCCGGCGCGCGTCTTGCGCCGTCGAGGCTGACGCCGTTTCGCGTGACGTGCATCGAGCAACGTCACGCGACTTCGGTCCTCGACCAGCGTCTCCGCTTCCTCTCCTTCGCAACCGTCATCGGCACGGCGCATACGGAACGCGGCGTTGCCCGCACCTAATGAGGCCGCGCATGCCGGTTGCAGTGCGGTCGCCCTAATGCGCGGTGCGCTGCAGCAGCGTCGTGTCGTAACCGAGCGTCCGGGCCCGCTCAACAAGCGCCGCGGCCTGTTCAGCGGAGGGCTTCGCGTCGCGCGTCAGGATCCACAGGAACCGACCCGACGGTTCACCGACGATCGACCATGAATAGTCGTCGGCGTGATCGAGCACCCAGTAATCGCCGAAAAAGAAAGGCCCGAAGAACGACACTTTCAGCTTTGCATTGCCGCTGTCGGCCACGATCTTTGCGCGCCCGTCGGAGGTTCGCGCGGGGCCGTCCGGTCCACCTTCGTGGCAGGTATTGCGCACGCCGATGAGACCATCTTCCCGCTTCGCATATTCGGCCGTCACGCCGGCGCAGCCGCGCTCGAACCGGTTCTCGTAGCGCGCGAACTCGTACCATCGGCCGACGTAGCGATCGAGATCAACGGTTCTCGCGGGCTGCGGAACATGCGCATTGCCGCTCGGCCCGCCGGCCAGGCTTGCGCATCCCGCGAGCAGGAGCGCTACGCCCGCAACGATCACACTTGCCGCCCGCAGCGGTCTACCAAGGGTACTTCGCTTCATTCAATGGCTCTCCAGTCACGAAACCCGGCCATTGTGCACCCAACCAACGGTGGGCTGCAGCATCCGCCGAATGTCGCGGCTGCCTGCATCCCCGAGCGCGTGTCGCTCGTATCTGGCTGAGGGTCTAACAACGCGCGTCGCCCGGCACAACGTGCAGCGGGTCGGCCGCAGATCGTTCAATCAAAATGCGTCCGACAGTGCTATATTTCGCTCGACATTCACACCATGGCGATCCGCGCCACCCACTTCGCATGAGCGACACGCCGAACGGTGCCAAAGGTTTCGACCAGTCAGCCCCTTCGCGCGACGCCGATGCGGATGTCGCGCGCCGCGAACATCTGAATCGGGTGATGCTTCAGGCAGCAGCCGGCGATCAGGCGGCTTTCGCGGAGTTGTACCGGCTGACCGCGTCGCGCGTGTTCGGGACAATCGTGCGCATGCTTCACGATCACGGGGAAGCCGAGGATCTCCTCCAGGAGGTCTACACGACCGCGTGGCGACGCATCGACGCGTTCGACCCGGCGCGCGGCGGCGCGATGACGTGGCTGATCACGCTGGCGCGCAACAGGACGATCGACCGTTTGCGGCAGCATCGCGACGCGCAGCTCGACGACGAACAGGTGCTGGAGCTTCCCGACGAGGATCCGACGCCCGCCGCGCTGGCGGAGGCGACGCAGGAGCGCCAGCGCCTCGAGCGCTGCCTGGCGCAACTCGATCCGCAGCAAGGCCGCGCGGTGCGCGAGGCCTTCTTCAGCGGTGCGACCTACAGTGAGCTGGCAGCGCGGCTGCGCGTGCCGCTCGGAACCATGAAGAGCTGGATCCGGCGCAGCCTGATGCAGCTGAAGGTGTGCCTGGAGCAATGAATACGCCGGCCGATCACGATTCCGAATTGCGCTGCGCAGAATACGCCCTCGGCGTGCTCGACGCAGACGCACGCCGCGAGCTGGAGCAGTCCGCCGCTCGCGACCCGGCGTTGCAAGCGACACTCGATCGCTGGCAGCGCCGCCTCGCCCCGCTCGCGGACGACGTCACGCCCGTCGACCCGCCCGCGCGAATCTGGACGAGGATCCAGCACGACCTCGGCTTCATCCCGCCGCCGCGCGTTCGCGGGGCCGCGCCAGCCGGCGGATGGTGGAACAGCCTGCCACTGTGGCGCTGGGTCGGCATCGGCGCGAGCGCGGCGGCGCTGGGGCTGCTCACGGTCAATGTGATCCGGGTGGGCGAAGCGCCGCAGCGCCCCGCTGCCGTCGACAGCAGCTACATGGCGGCCACGCTCGCACAAGCGGATGGCGTCGCACGATGGACCGCCACGGTCGACTTGCGCCGTGCCCGGATGGTCGTGGTGCCCGCGAACACGCCACCGGTCGCCGCGGATCGCTCGACGGAACTGTGGCTGATCCCGCCGAATGCGAAGCCGATCTCGCTCGGCGTATTCGCGTCGAACGCACCGGCGTCGATGACGCTGCCGCAAGCGATCGTCGCGCAACTCGGTGCACGCGCGGTGCTCGCCGTGTCGCTCGAGCCTCGCGGCGGCTCGCCGAGCGGCCAACCCACCGGGCCTGTGCTCGCCACCGGCTCGATGCACATCGCCTGACGCGTGCAACGCGCGCTCAACGCGTAAAGCGCGGCAGCGTGCCGCCCGTTGCTTTCACGCTCGACGGGATCGCGCCGCATCTCGTCGCATCCGGTTGCATCCGTTCGGTCGCCGGCTCCGTATAAGGGGATATCGCGTCCCCGGAGCCCGTATGCCCGCCGTCGCCGTTGCCCTCCTCGCCTTCGTCGGACTGATCGTGTCCTTCACGGCAGTGTGGATTACCCAATTGCATTCCCGGAACGCCGGGATGATCGATCCGGTCTGGGCCGCGACGCTCGGCTGCGTAGCCATATTCGTCGCCGTGCTGGCAACCGGCTCGGAACTGAATCGCGCGCTCGTGGCCGCCGGTGGCGGCATCTGGGGGCTGCGACTCGCGCGGCACCTGTGGCGGCGCAATCGCGGGCAGCCGGAGGACCCGCGCTATCGACAGTTCCGCCTGCAGTGGGGCGACGCCGCGCCGCGCAACATGTTCTGGCTGTTCCAGTTGCAAGCGCTGATCTCCATGTTGCTGTCGGTCGCATTCTTCATCCCCGCATACAGTGCGCAAGCCCCGTCCCGGTTCGCGATTGCAGCGGCAGTCGCGATCTGGATCGCCGCCGTGGCCGGAGAGACTGCCGCCGACCGGCAACTCAAGCGGTTCCTCGCGAATCCCGACCACGGCGGCCAGGTCTGTCGCGTCGGATGGTGGCGCTATTCGCGGCACCCGAACTATTTTTTCGAGTGCGTGCACTGGCTCGCCTACACGGCCCTTGCGATCGGATTGCCGTGGGGCTGGCTGACGCTGATGCCGCCCGTCCTGATGGCATGGCTGCTGCTCAAGGTATCCGGATTGCCGCTGCTCGAAGCGCGTCTGGTGCAAACCCGGCCGGGCTACCGCGAGTACATGCGCACGACCAGCGCCATCGTTCCGTGGCCACCGGGGCCGGCGCGCAGCCCTTCCCCCACTCGACCCGATCACCCTGAAGACCGGAGCACGCGATCATGACCGCTACCACCTCGCAACCGTCGCCGGCCTCGATGGCTGCACCCAACGACGCCTGGCTGATTCGCTACTGCGAGCGCGGCTGGCTGCCGGACCGGCTGATCCGGGCCGGGATGCGCGCGCTCATGCGGCAACGCCTGCGCGCCGAGCACGCGTATGACGGCGAACGGCGCGCGGCGGCCCTCGACGCACTGGTGCGCGAACTGGGCGCGAGCCCGATCGCAATCGAGACGCACGCGGCGAACACGCAGCATTACGAGGTGCCCGGCAGCTTCTTCGAGGCCCATCTCGGCCCGCGGCTCAAATATTCGTGCGGCTATTACCCGCGTGGCAACGAGACGCTGGCGCAGGCAGAGGAGGCAATGCTTGCGTTGTACGCGCAGCGCGCCGAGCTGGCGGACGGCCAGCGCATTCTCGACTTGGGATGCGGCTGGGGTTCGCTGTCGCTTTGGCTCGCCGACCGGTATCCGGCGGCACAGATCGTCGGCCTGTCGAATTCGCACGGTCAACGCCACTTCATCGAGCAACGCGCGGCGCAGCGCGGGCTGACGAATCTGCGAATCGTGACCGGCAACGTGGTGGAGTTCGACTTCGGTCCCGAGGACGCCGGTTTCGACCGCGTGCTCTCGATCGAGATGTTCGAGCATATGAAGAACTACGGGCAACTACTCGCGAAAATCTCGCGCTGGATGCACGACGACGGCAAGCTCTTCGTGCACATCTTCGTGCACAAGCTACTCGCCTATCACTTCGCGGTGCGCGACGACACCGACTGGATGTCGCGCCATTTCTTCACAGGCGGGACGATGCCGTCGGCCGATCTGCTGCTGCGGTTCCAGGACGACGTGCGCATCGCCCGCCAATGGTGGCTCGACGGCACTCACTACGCCCGCACGGCCAATCAGTGGCTCGCGTCGCTCGACGCGGCGCGCCACCGGGTCATGCCGATTTTTGAAACGGTCTATGGCGCCGACGCCCGCCTCTGGTTCCAGCGCTGGCGGATGTTCTACATGGCTGTCGCCGAGCTGTTCGGCTATGCCGACGGCCAGGAATGGGGCGTCGCCCACTACCTGTTCGACAAGCGCCGGGGGCGTGCATGAGGGCCGCCCTGTTGCACCGGGTTCTCCGCCGCGTCGCCGTTGCGTTCGTGACGGTGCTCGCGATCGGGGCCGCCGGCTGCTCGGGCAGCCCGCCGAACCCGAATCCGCGCGCCGCCGTTCCGCTGTCGACCGTGCCCGTCGACTTGCCGCGCTACATGGGTCGCTGGTACGTGATCGCCAACATCCCATATTTCGCGGAGCGCGACTTCGTCGGCAGCCGGGCCGAGTGGAGCCTGCGCGAAGACGGCCGGATCGACGACGCATTCGTCGGCCGCAAAGGCGGCTTCGACCAGCCCGAGAAGCGCTATCGGTTCGTCGACTCCGTCAAGCCCGGCAGCGGCGGTGGCGAATGGCGCGTGCGGCTGTTCTGGCCTGTGTATGTCACGCAACTGACGCTCTACGTCGACCCCGACTACCGGTACACGATCCTTGGCTACCCGGGCAAGACGCTCGGCTGGATCTTCTCGCGCGAGCCGACGATGGACGAGGCCACCTATCGCTCGCTGCTCGCCCGGCTCGATGCGATGGGTTACGACACGTCGCGCTTCAGGCGAGTGCCGCAAACACCGGACCAGATCGGCAAGCCGGGCTTCGCATCGCCCGGCGAACGCGAATGAAGGCAGCAACTGCATCCGCAGCGTGCCGTGGCTCGTATATCCGCACATGTCATTCCCGAACCTGCTCTTGTGATTGACGGAGATCATTCGCGATGCACCCGGAACTTTCAGTGTCGCTGCCTGGCCGGCGGATCGCCGTCGTCGGCGCCGGCATCGCGGGCCTTGCCAGCGCGTACCTGCTTGCTCGCCGTCACCGCGTGACGCTGTTCGAGGCCGCCGACTATCTCGGCGGTCACACGCACACGGTCGCCGTCGACCTCGACGGCGCACGCCACCCCGTCGACACGGGATTCCTCGTGTTCAACGACCGGACCTATCCGAACCTGATCGCACTGTTCGACGAACTGGGCGTGGCCGCGCATTCGACCGACATGTCGTTTTCGGTTTCGGTCGACGGCGGCCGGCTCGAATGGGCCGGCAGCAACCTGAACACGGTGTTCGCGCAACGCCGCAACCTGTTCTCGCCGACTTTTCTCGGGATGTTGCGCGACATCCTGCGCTTCAACGCGTCCGCGCACGAGCACCTCGAATCGGCGAACCGGGAGCGCCTTTCGGTCGGGGAACTGCTCACGGCCGGCGGCTACGGCGCATCGTTCCAGCATCACTACCTGCTGCCGATGGCGGCCGCGATCTGGTCGAGCGCGGCCAACGACATCCTGCGGTTTCCGGCGGCGACGTTCCTGCGCTTCTGCCTCAATCACGCGTTGTTGCAGGTCAACAACCGGCCGCCGTGGCGGACGGTCCCGGGCGGCGCGCGGCGGTACGTCGAGCGCATCGCAGCGACGCTCGACGACGTGCGCTTGAATACGCCGGTCCGCGCGATACGGCGCGACGACGCGGGCGTGACCGTGGTCACCGACACGGCCGGTCACGAGCGGTTCGACGCGGTCGTGCTGGCTTGCCATGCGCCGACCAGCCTGCGGCTGCTCGCGGATGCCAGCGACGCAGAGCGCGAGGTGCTGGGCGCCGTGCGCTATCAGCACAACGTCGCGGTGCTGCATACCGATACGGCGTTGCTGCCGCGCCGCCGACGCGTGTGGTCGGCGTGGAACTACCTGAGCGGCCGGCCGGGGCGCAGCGGTGGCGAGTCGCCCGTGTGCGTGAGCTACCTGCTCAACCAGTTGCAGCCGCTGCCGTTCCGCTCGCCGGTCGTCGTCACGCTGAATCCGGTCGACGAGCCCGCCCCCGACACGCAGCTCGGCCGCTACGATTACGAGCATCCGCTGCTCGACCTCGCGGCCGTCGACGCCCAGCAACGTCTGCCGGCACTGCAAGGGCCGCGTCATACGTGGTTCGCGGGAGCGTGGACGGGCTACGGCTTTCACGAGGACGGACTGAAGTCCGCGTTGCGCGTCGCCCGCGACTTCGGTGTCGCTCCGGCCTGGGCCAAGCCATGAGCGTGCCCTTTGCCCGCGACGGCACGGCCGCCCGGCTTCTCGTCGGCGACGTGATGCATGAACGGCTGCGGCCCGTGCGCCATGCGTTCACGTATCCGGTCTTCCAGGTCTGCTGCGACGTCGAACGGCTGGACGAGATCGATGGCAACTGGTTCGGTATCGATCGCTGGCGCCCGCTCGGACTCGCGTTGCGCGACTACGGCCCGCGCGACGGCCGCGCGCTCGGCCCGTGGATGCGCGATGTCCTCGCGCACGCCGGCATTCCCGCCGACGGCCCGATCTGGCTGCAGACGATTCCGCGCATCTTCGGCTACGCGTTCAACCCGGTGAGCTTCTGGTACTGCTACGACCGCGCGGGCCGGCTTCGCGCGCTGTACGCCGATGTGCGCAACACGTTCGGTGCGCACCACGGCTACCTGATGAGTGCGATGCACCACGCGCCGATCGACGCCGACACCGTGCTCGTCTGCCGCAAGACGTTTCATGTCTCGCCGTTTTGCGACGTTGTCGGGGATTACGCGTTTCGCGTGCGCCAGCGCGACGATCATCTGAGCGTGGCGATCGACTATCGCGACGACGACGGTCTGCTGCTGCGCACGGCAATCGGCATGCGGTCCGCGCCGCTGACGGCGGCACGCGCGTGGCGCGCGCTGGCCCGGCAGCCGCTTAACGCGATCAACGTCGTCATTCGCATTCATTGGCAAGCGCTGCGGCTGTGGCTCGCGCGCGTGCCGTTCTATGGCAAGACGCCCCCCGGGCGCTCTGCCGCTGCCGATTCGCCATTGTCCCGTTCGCCGGGCGCGTCGCCACGCGGCCGCTCGGCGATGTCCGATCACGAGGCTCGTCCATGACCTTGCTGCGCCTGCTGTCTCCCGCATCGCAACCGGCGATGCCGCTCTCGGCCCGGTTGTTCATCGCGCTGCTACGACAAATCCGCGACGGTCACCTGACGCTTGTAACGCCCGAAGGCGCGCAGCATGTGTTTGGCGATCCGCACTGCCAGCCGGCCGCGACGCTGCAGGTCCGCGACTGGCGGGCGTGCCGTGCGATCCTGCGCGCGGGCGACATCGGATTCGCGGAAGCGTATCGCGCCGGCTGGATCGACACGCCCGAACTCGTCGCGCTGCTGCGCCTCGCGATCCGCAATCAACCGGTGATCGCGAAGACGGTGACCGGCGGCCGCCTGGCACGCGTCTGGTACGCGCTGCGTCACCGGCTCAGAATGAATACGCGGGCCGGCAGCCGCCGCAACATCCACGCGCACTACGATCTCGGCAACGACTTTTACGGGTTGTGGCTCGACGACACGTGGACGTATTCGAGCGCATGCTTCGACGGCGACGCGCAGCGTTCGCTCGCCGAGGCGCAAACGGCGAAGTATCAGCGCATCGTCGATTCGCTCGGCCTGCGCGCGGGCATGCGCGTGCTCGAGATCGGGTGCGGCTGGGGCGGCTTCGCCGTGCATGCTGCACGGCAAAGCATACGCGTGCATGGCGTCACCATCTCGCAGGCGCAATACACACTGGCCCGCGAGCGCATCGCGCGCGCCGGGCTGTCTGATCGGGTCACGCTCGAATTGCGCGACTATCGCGACGTCGACGGCCAATACGATGCGATCGTGTCGATCGAGATGTTCGAGGCCGTGGGCGAAACGTTCTGGCCGGTGTATTTCGACACGCTCAGGCAGCGCCTGAAGCCCGGTGCCCGCGCGCTGATTCAATCGATCACGATCGTCGAGTCGCAATTCGAGGCCTACCGCGCGTCGAGCGACTTCATCCGCGAGTTCATCTTTCCCGGCGGGATGCTGCCGAGCCCGGAGCGCTTCGTCGATGCCGCGCGGCGGGCCGGCCTGGCTGCTGAGCCGGTGCTCGCGTTCGGCGACGACTACGCACGGACGCTGCGCACATGGCGGGCCACGTTCGAGGCACGCGTCGACTCGGTGCGCGCGCAACGGTTCGACGAGACGTTCATTCGCACCTGGCGCCTCTATCTCGCCTATTGCGAAGCGGGATTTGCCGAGCGGCGAACCGACGTGATGCATTTCATCGTGTCGTCGGGCGGCTGACATGAGGCGCCGGCTTGCGTTGCTTGCCGCTGCCGCGGCGCTGGCTGCACCGCTGTACGCCGGCGCGAGCTGCGCCGACGATATCGCATCGGCGCGACTGATCGGATCCGGCCGGTTCTGCATGCTGGGCATCTGTCTGTACGACGCTCAGCTTTGGGCGCCCCGGTCTCCCGGCGCGTTCGACACGCCGTTTGCGTTGTCGCTGGCCTACCGTCACGACGTGAAAGGCGAGCGGCTCGTCTCGACGGGCATGGACGAGATCGAGCGCCTCGCACCCGCGCCGTTGCCGGCTGCGACACTCGATGCATGGCGCCGCGATATCGAACGGGCGTTTACCGACGTATCGCGCGGCGACGTGCTTTGCGGCGTGTACTTTCCCGAGCGCGGCGCACGCTTCTACACCAACGGCCGCCTCACGGCCGACGTGACCGACCCGGCGTTTGCGCGCGCGTTCTTCGCGATCTGGCTCGACCCGCGCACGCGGGCAAAATCGTTGCGCCGTCAGCTGCTGGGCGACGATGCGCGCCGATTCCACGGTGCGCGGTGGTGACCGGTGCATCGTATCGATGCCGACAGCATCGATCGACGGGTCAGTTCGCCAGTGATCCTTCTCGACGCGTGATTCGCGATGGCCAACAAGACGCACTTGCCCGACAAGATATGCGAGACATGCGGCTTGCCTTTCAGCTGGAGAAAGAAATGGAAGGCGGTCTGGGGCGAAGTCCGATATTGCTCGGAGCGTTGCCGCCGGAATCGGCGGTCGCCCTCCGGCATGAAGACGAACGCTTCGCGTCGTTGAATTCGCATTGATGAGCCGATCGCGAGCAGCGCGCGGGCCCGGGTAGCGCTTCGAAGCGCCGAGACGGAATGCTCGCCCTGCTTCGGTTCACCGGGATCGATCGGCGCCGGTGGGCGCAGGCGTGCTCGTCAGCGCGGCCCATCCCCCTTCCCCGCCGCCGTCTGGTTTGTAGCGTGCGCGATCGCCTCCAGGCGATTCACTTCACCCCGTGTCGGCTTGCATGACGCTTGAGTGAAAGCGCGGTCATGTTCGCTTGCGTCGAACAGCCATCGATCGGATTCCGACGCATCGACACGCAAAAGTGCGACAAGATCGATGCGCGCATCGAGATCGCACACTTCTCGGTGCACTTTGTGGCCCGTCATCGCATCGTACTGCCGCCAATCCATTGACGTCGAAATGCGTTTCATGTGCGTTATTTCTGCGTAATTCCCTCCTCATGATGTGCGCCGGCGCACTTTTAACGCCATTTTCCGATGCTGTCCGGGTGATTGACGCAAAAAAGCCCGGTACAAATTATTGTATGAGTCGAGTTTCTGCTTCACTTTCCCGAAAATTTGCATACAATCCCAGCTGTGAAGCATGAATCGACCGAGGGAGGCCCCGTGCCAACACGCAATCACGACATCAAGCCGCGCCGGTTCCCGGCCTGTCCGGCTTCATTGATGGCGCGCGTGGCCGTCGCCACGGCACGCAGCCCGTCACACCAGCCCGGTGCGGTGCCCGGTCGGCCGGTTGCATCGCGCTTGCCGGTCGCCGCGCAGCAACGCGGCCATCGCTGTCGGTGCCGCTCGCCGCAGGTGACCGACCGGTGTTCAAGCGCCGGTCTGAACGGCGCACTGCCTGAACGGCGATCGAACACCATCGCGGCTGGCGCGTGCCCGACGCTGCTCGTCACGGGCGGCCTGACTGCATCCGACGAAACGGTCGAGCGAGTCGGCCTGCACGTCACCGAGCGTGTCGAATCGGTGTCGCGGGCGCTGCGGCAGCCCGGCCTCGATGTCGACGCCCTGATCGCCGAGGTCTCGTCGTTGCACGTGGATCTGGCGAATCAGTTCGTGTCGCTGGCGCAGGCGCGCCGTGTCCGCGCGGCCGCGATCGTCTATGAGCACGGCAGCGCGCAAGCCCTCTCGGTGGTTCGCCTTGCAGGCTTCCACCTGTTTCGCTCGGTCGGCGGCCGCATCGACGAGGCGCTCGTGCTGGCGAAGCTGCAACAATCCGTCGCCCTCACGTTCGCGGCGAAGCCGGCGGAGAACGACCCGATATTGCGGTTCCTCCGCGACGTCGACGGCTGGGCCCAGGCAACGCCGATGGGTCCGTCGTGCGCGATCAGAGCCGGATCTCCGGTGACGCTGCCGGGTCGCCATGCACGCCGGTGCGCGCGCAGGTGAGCGTCACCCGGTGGATGCGTCGTCGAAATGGCGGCAGCGTCCACACGGTTTTTACCCGCGGAACACAAGTCAATCATCGCATCGTCTCAGTCGTGATCCATCGCAGCACCACCTAACCTCGAGAAACGAACCGAAATGGGAAATCTGATCGACGCTCCCGAGCACACCTTGACTGCGATCGACGAGGGCATTCCTCTGTCGCACATCATTCGTCGTCGGCTTGAGAACGCGGGTGCGCGCTTCCATGCAAACGACAACATCGCCGCGCACCTGCGCGACGGGGAGCTGGATGCGTTGCAAAACGAAGTCGCGCAGGGAATGGAAGCCGTGCTGCGCTCGCTCGTGATCGACGTCGACAACGACCACAACACCCGCGAAACCGCGCGGCGCGTCGCGAAGATGTTCATCCGTGAAGTGTTCGCAGGCCGCTACGACGCGGCGCCGTCCGTCACCGAGTTCCCGAACGTAGAGCGGCTGGACGAGTTGCTGATCGTCGGGCCGCTGCGCGTGCGCAGCGCCTGCTCGCATCATCTTTGCCCGATCATGGGCCGCATCTGGATCGGCGTGCTGCCCAGCGCCACGTCGAATCTGATCGGCCTGTCGAAGTATGGAAGGCTGGTGAACTGGGTCATGACGCGCCCGCAGATCCAGGAAGAAGCGGTCAAGCAGATTGCCGACCTCCTCGAATCGCGCATCTCGCCCGACGGGCTTGCCGTCGTGCTCGAGGCCGAGCACTTCTGCATGCATTGGCGCGGCACCAAGGACGACCAGGCAAAAATGACCAACAGCGTGATGCGCGGAAAATTTCTCGCGGACGCGTCGCTTCGCCGCGAGTTTCTCGCCTTGTTGTCCGGAAAGAATGCGTAAAGCGCGCGGCAGGCATTCGCGACGAATGCGCCGGCGCAGTGCTTGGTCATGATCCGCGTCCGCTCGTCACCGCGGGCGCGCAACAGCAGGAAGCTCAAAGCCATGCGGAGTTCCCGATGAACTGGTCGCACGATTCACTCCGCCCGTCCGCCGGCCAGGGTCGATCGACGACGCTGCAGTCAGGCAGGCAGCAGCGCCGGGGCGCGTCCCGCGGGAGGTCACGCCCGGGCGGCAGAACCGAAATCACCGCCGATGCGGTCGTTCAGCCCGATGAAGCCTCCGACGCGCATGCGGAACTCGACCGATTGCTGTCTCGCGTCGCCGCCGGCGACGAGCACGCGTTCGCGCAGTTGTATCGATTGACTGCGGCGCGGCTGTATGGCGCGATCGTCCGGATGATCCGCGACCGCCATGAAGCGGAAGACCTGCTTCAGGACGTGTTCACGACGGCGTGGCGTCGTGCCGATTCATTCGACGCCAGACGCGGCACGGCGATGACATGGCTGATGACGCTCGCGCGCAATCGGACCATCGACCGAATCAGGCAGCACCGCGAGGTGCCGCTCGATGACGAGCTGGCGCTGTCGATCCCCGACGAAAGCCCGACGCCCGACCTCGGCGCGCAGGCGAGCCAGGAGCGGCAGCGTCTGGAGCGCGGGCTCGCGCATCTGGGCGAGCGGCAGGCGTATGTGCTGCGGGAAGCGTTTCACAGCGGCGCATCGTATGCGGAGCTGGCCGAGCGCATGCAGGTGCCGCTCGGCACGATGAAGAGCTGGATTCGCCGCAGCCTGATGCGACTCAAAATCTATCTCGAGCAATGAGCGGACGAGTCACTTCTCGGTTCGATCGCGTTGCGCGAGGCGGACCAAGCGACGGCTGCGATCCGCGCAGCCGTTGAATCGATATTTGTAGCGGCGGGAGCCGAGTATTGTGCGCAAGGTCGCCGATCCTTCGAGGATCGGAAACGTGCCGTCACCATTGCGCGCCGTGTGGATAACGAACGATCGTCAATCGAGCGGCAACATACCCGGGCAACATGCGCCCGGCGATCGTAGCGCAGATGCGCGCATGAATCCCGCCCGAGCCGAGGATGCCCATCGACACCCCCGCTCTTTTACGCGCGCCGAGATCTCATAGCGCGCGACGAACCATCAGTTCCTTGATCTTGCCGATCGCCTTCGTCGGGTTCAAGCCCTTCGGGCAAACGTCGACGC
>NZ_QTQA01000028.1:0-91787 GCF_003853825.1 Burkholderia sp. Bp9012
TCGACGACATCTACGCGAAGATGACCGCGCGCCAGACCGGCGAGGCGACGAAGAAGGGGCTCGAGCTCGGCAGCTGGATGCCGCGCGTGTCGACCAACCTGATGGCCGGCCTGATCGAGACGCTCGCGATGGCGCCGTATCACGGTCGCGCCGACATGCCCGAAATCGCACGCACGCTGCATCTGGAAGTGGACGAACTGTTTCCGATCGCCGAAGTGCTGCAGTACCTCGGCTTCGCCGACGTGCGCGAAGGCGACGTGTTCCTGACGCCGCCAGCGCGCGTGTTCGCGGAATTCGGCACGCAGGAACGCAAGCTGATGTTCGCGGATCACCTGCTGAAGCACGTGCCGCTCGCCGCGCGGATCAGGAAGGTGCTGAACGAGCGCCCCGGCCATCGCGCGCCGCGCGTGCGTTTCGAGCAGGAGCTGGAGGATTTCCTGTCGGATGACGCGGCGGAGGAAACGCTCGACGCGGTGATCGACTGGGGCCGTTACGGCGAAGTCTTCTCGTACAACGACAAGACCGAGGTGTTCAGTCTCGAGGATGTGGAGAGCTGAGATCCGTCGATGGGTAAGGCAGCCCTGGCTTTGATTTGACCGAGCGCCAGACATCGAGGCCAGCAACGGCTGCTTCTTACGATGCGCCTGAGCGAATCGCTCAGGCGCGTCCGTCCGCGTATTCGCTGCCGAACAGCCAAAGGGAAAATACGTCCGCCCCGACAGCAATTCAACGACCTGTTGGTGCGGGCGGCGGTGTAGGCGATGGCGGGAACAACTATGCAACGCATGGCTCAACGAGCGGGAAGAATACCGGTGGCGGCCAGCTGCTCTACGTGAGCGAGAGCGATATCAGCAGCGCGACCGCGAAGCGCGTCATCAGTGCGCGCAACGTTACGATCACGGACGAGGCGAACCGGAAGCAGGATGGGGAGGGCGGGTGGCGGCGCCGGGCGCAGGCGTGTCGGCAAAGCTCGCAACGTCCGAACACGGCCCCAACCATCACTCCGGCAAATCCCACTGATTCGCCTCCCGTTCGACCCCACCCGTACTCAACCCTTCGATCTTCTCCATACGCTGCCGCGCGAGTTCAGGAAGCCGGTTCGTCACGCCGATCACGAGCGCCTCGGCGAGTGCGAGCGCGGGCACGTTCGTCTGCAGCATCGCGAACGGCCGCCCCTGGATCCGCAGCACGATCTCGGCGAACGCGCTGATCGGCGAGCGCCATTCGTCGGTGATCAGCAGCACGCGCACGCCGAGCTGGTGTGCGGCCTGCGCAAACCGGAGGCTGTCCTTCTGATAGCGGCGAAAATCGAAAATGACGAGCACGTCGCCCGGTCCCATATCGGCCAGCGACACCGATGCGAGATTCACGTTCGGCTCGACGTACTGCACGTGCGGGCGCGCATAGGCGAGCGTGAACGAAAACAGCGACGCGAGCGGCGCCGTATAGCGGCCGCCGCCGCACAAAACGCGGATATCGGGATCGGCCAGCAACGCCACCGCGTCGTCGAATGCCGCCGCGTCGAGCCCGTCGATCGTCGTGGCGAGCGCTTGCGAGAGCCGCTGAAAGATCGCCGCATGGCTGTCGCGCATTCCGGATTCCGAGTGGAACGCATCCATTCGCGCGAGCGGCGAATTCATCGCGGTGTCGATCTCGTCGTACAGGGCCTGCTGGAACGACGAGTAGTTCGGAAAGCCGATCCGCACGACGAAGCGAAACACGGTCGGGTCGCTCACTTCGGCTTGCTTCGCGAAGCTCGCGATCGGCCCGAGCCCGAGGCTCGGATAGCGATCCAGCAGTGCATGCGCGACCTTCTGTTCCGACGGCGTGAAGCTATCCATCTGCGATAGCAGCAACACCCTGATGCTTGTCCCCATCGGGCACCCCGACCTTCTCTTGGCTGAATGACAAACGGCAGACGTGCGTCTGCCGGCAACTCCACGCATGTTAGCCCATCGACACCGCGCGACACGCATGCGATCGAAGGTTAGGGGGACGCATCGCACTGCGCGTCGATCATTCATATATGTAATGAAACGAACATTCGGTGGCCGGCCTAAGCGTCGCATTTCGCGAAAAATTCAGTGATAACCCTAGGTTTTGACAGGGAAATGCCGATGCTATGATCGCGGCCTCACCGGAATGTATCGTTTGTTACATGCCGGATCAACAGCGCCGACCAGCCTCCGGGCCAGTCACGCATCCGGGCATGGCCCGGTTACTCGTCTGGAGGATCCCGTCATGAGGCGGCTCGTAGTACTCACCCTGTTGTCGGCGATGAGCGCATGCGCGCTCGCCGCGTCGGAACCCGCGGTGGAAGCGAAGAACGGCATGGTCGTGTCGTCGCAGCACTTCGCGTCGCAGATCGGCGTCGACATCCTGAAGGCGGGCGGCAACGCGGTGGACGCCGCCGTGGCAGTCGGCTACGCGCAAGCGGTGACCAATCCGTGCTGCGGCAACATCGGCGGCGGCGGATTCATGACGCTGCATCTGGCCGACGGCCGCGACCGCTTCATCAACTTCCGCGAGACGGCGCCGGCCGCGGCATCGGCGAACATGTATCTCGATGCGAAGGGCGACGTGATTCCGGGCGACAGCCTGTACGGCTATCGCGCGGTCGGCGTGCCGGGCACGGTCGCGGGCCTCGACCTCGCGCAGCGCAAGTACGGCAAGCTGACGCGCAGGCAGGTGATGGAGCCGGCGATCCGGCTCGCGCGCGACGGCTTCGTACTGACGCGCGGCGATACGGACATCCTCGATACGACGATCGAGCGCTTCAGGAAGGATCCGGAAGCCGCGCGCATCTTCCTGCGTCCGGACGGCTCGCCGCTGCAGCCGGGCGACCGCCTGGTGCAGAAGGATCTGGCGCGCACGCTCGAGCGTATCGCGGAGCAGGGCCCCGAAGCTTTCTATCACGGCGAGATTCCGAAGATCGTCGAAGCGGCGTCGAAGCGCGGCGGCGGCGTGATCACGGCAGCCGATTTCGCGTCGTATCGCGCGCAGGACGTCACGCCGCTGACCTGCACGTATCGCGGCTACGAGTTCGTGTCGGCGCCGCCGCCGAGCTCGGGCGGCGTGACGATGTGCGAGACGCTGAACGTGCTCGAAGGCTATGACCTGCGGAAGCTGGGTTACCAGTCTGCGTCGGTGGTCCATTTCATGACCGAGGCGATGCGTCATGCGTACGAAGACCGCAACACGCTGCTCGGCGACCCGAACTTCATCGACAATCCGGTCGCGAAGCTGACGAGCAAGCAATATGCGGCCGAGATCCGCAAGCAGATCAGCGGCGACATGGCGACGGCTTCGGTCGACGTGCAGCCGGGCGTCGGCGTGCACGAGAAGCCGGAGACGACGCATTATTCGATCATCGACCGCGACGGCAACGCGGTGTCGACGACCTACACGGTCAACGGCCGCTTCGGCGCCGTGGTGATCGCACCGGGCACGGGCTTCTTCCTGAACGACGAGATGGACGACTTCACCGTGAAGGTCGGCGCGCAGAACCTGTTCGGCCTCGTGCAGGGCACGCGCAACTCGATCGCGCCGGGCAAGCGCCCGCTGTCGTCGATGGCGCCGACGATCGTGAAGAAGGACGGCAAGGTGTTCATGGTGGTCGGCTCGCCGGGCGGCTCGCGGATCATCACGATCACGCTGCAGACCGTGCTGAACGTGATCGACTACGGGATGACGCCGCAGGATGCGGTCGGTGCGCCGCGCGTCCATCATCAATGGCTGCCGGACGAGGTCTATTACGAGACCCGCGGCCTCTCGCCGGACACGCTCGCGATCCTGCGCAACATGGGCTACAAGATGGTCGAGCAGACGCCGTGGGGCGCCGCGGAACTGATCCTGGTCGGCCTGCCCGGCACGGAGGCGGTGAGCCATCAGAGTTCGGGCAACGATTCGTCGGTGTCCGGCAACGTGCGGGTCGGCTACATCTACGGCGTCAACGATCCGCGCCGTCCGGCCGGTTCGGCGATCGGGTACTGACCTGATCGCGGTCGCGCCGCGCTGAAGGGCTGCAACCGGCGTTCGCGATCGGGCGAACGCCGGCACGGCGAACAGCGCGTCCGTTCGCGGACTTCCACAGTATCGAGCGTGGCAGGTGCCCGGCATGCCGGGTCCGACCGGCTCGCGGCGCGCATCGTGGCACGGCACCGGCGCGCGCCTTTTTCTCCCACTCCCGTACCGTGCGTCGAGCTCCGTTATGAACAAACGAATGTCTGCGGCAGGCTGGATCCTGCTCGCGATGGCGGCCGGCATCTTCATCGGCTACATGATCTATACGCAGTTTCCGGACAAGCAGTCGGCGACCGAGATCGCCGGCTACATCTCGCTCGTGTCCGACGTGTTCCTGCGGCTGATCAAGATGGTGATCGGCCCGCTGGTGTTCTCGACGCTCGTCGTCGGCATCGCGCACATGGGCGACGCATCGTCGGTCGGGCGCGTGTTCGTGAAGGCGTTCGGCTGGTTCGTCACCGCGTCGCTGATCTCGCTGCTGCTGGGCCTGCTGATGGCGAACCTGCTGCGGCCCGGCGAGAACCTCGGCCTGCCGCTGCCGGACATCGGCGCGTCCGCGCATCTCGCGACGTCGAAGTTCACGCTGAAGGATTTCGTCAGTCACATGGTGCCGAAGTCGATCGCCGAGGCGATGGCGAACAACGAGATCCTGCAGATCGTCGTGTTCTCGATGTTCTTCGGCGTTGCGCTCGCGGCGCTCGGCGAACGCGGCAAGATCCTCGTCGCCGCGATCGACCAGCTCGCGCACGTGATGCTGAAGATCACCGGCTACGTGATGAAGCTCGCGCCGCTCGCGGTGCTGGCGGCGATGGCGTCGACCGTCGCGATCAACGGGCTGTCGATCCTGCTGAAGTTCGCGGTGTTCATGGGCGACTTCTACGTGAGCCTGTTCCTGCTGTGGAGCACGCTCGTGATCGCAGGCCTGCTGTTCCTCGGCCGTCGCGTATTCAAGCTGCTGGTGCTGATCAAGGAAGCGTTCATGCTGTCGTTCGCGACGGCCAGCTCCGAGGCCGCGTATCCGAAGATCCTCGACGCGCTCGACCGTTTCGGCGTGCGCCGCAAGATCTCGAGCTTCGTGATGCCGATGGGTTATTCGTTCAACCTCGACGGTTCGATGATGTACTGCACGTTCGCGTCGCTGTTCATCGCACAGGCGTACAACATCCACCTGTCGCTCGGCACGCAGATCACGATGCTGCTCGTACTGATGCTGACGTCGAAGGGGATGGCCGGCGTGCCGCGCGCGTCGCTCGTCGTGATCGCGGCGACGTTGCATCAGTTCGACATTCCGGAAGCCGGGCTGCTGCTGATCCTCGGTGTCGACACGTTCCTCGACATGGGCCGCTCGGCCACGAACGCGGTGGGCAACTCGATCGCGAGCGCCGTGGTCGCGAAGTGGGAAGGCGAGCTGATGTCGGAAGCGGAAGCCGACGCGAATGCGGCACGACTGGATGCGGAAGCCGAAGCACGGATGAACGAGGCGGTCCGCGACGCGGATCGCGTCACCGCTGCCTGAAGCGCAATCCCGGGTCGAATGCCCGGTCTTCAGGCCGCTTCGGCGGGGCGGGCCGCGTCGATGCACGCCGCCAGCACCATCGCGGCGGCGTTGCCCGGCGCCGAGCCGAGCAGTTGCGGCGCATAGACGCTGTCGCCGATCTCGATCGGCTGCCCCGACAGCGCGCACACGCCGCGCTTGCGCGTGGTGAACAGCCGCCACTTCTGATAACCGTAGTGCCCGGTGCATGCGTCGCGCCACGAAATCATCACGGTGTCGGCCGTGGGCCGCTCGAGCACGCTGATCGTCGGCTTGCTCGTCGCGTCCCACGACGGCAGCCGGTCGCGCGTGACGCTGCGCCGCCGCGGCATGCCCCACGAGACGGACGGCATGTCGAAGCTGCCGATCGCGGCGACGGTCACGAGCCAGGGCGCTAAACGGTTGTTCATGTCAGTTTTCCTCGAAACGTTGCGCGACACCGCCATACGCGGCATCACGACAGGCGGATGCGCGGCTGCGCGCAGCCGTTGATCCGCTCGGCGATCCACAGCAGGGTCGCCTTGGAGAAGCCGTGCAGCGCCTGCTGGTGCCGCCGGTAGAGCATCAGGTGGCTGAACTGCGCGAAGCGCCCCTGGATGAAGCCGCCGCGAAAGAACCCGAACTGCCCGAGCGTGCCGAACGCGTCGTAGTCGCTGATCGACACGAGCGCGCCGAAATCGTGGAACGCGAACGGCGGAATCGGCGTGCCGTCGAGCCAGGCGGGCAGGTGCTTCGCGAGATGCTCGGCCTGCTGCGTCGCGACCTGCGCGGTTGGCGGCAACGGCCGTTCGTGGCCGTCGGGCAAGAGGCTCGCGCAATCGCCGATCGCGAACACGTGCTCGTCGCCCGTGGCCTGCAGCGTCGGCCCGACGACGATCTGGTTCGCGCGGTTCGTATCGAGCCCGTCGAGCGCCTGCATGAAATCGGGCGCCTTCACGCCGGCCGCCCAGACCATCAGGTCCGCTTCGGCGAACGAACCGTCGCCGTAGTGGAAGCCGTTCGCGTCGGCCGACGTGACGCGGGTCGACGTCAGCACGTGAAAGCCGATCTGTTCGAGCCGCCGCTGCGCCGACGCGGAAATCCTCGGCGGAAACGCGGCGAGGATGCGCGGGCCGCTTTCAAGCAGCGTGAGCTGCAGCCGCTCGCGCACCGTCGCGTCGCCATACGCCTGCGCCACTTCCAGCAGGCGGCTCAGCTCCGCCGCGAGTTCCACGCCGGTCGCGCCCGCGCCGACGATCGCGACGCGGAACGGCTCGTCGCGCGCGATGCTGCGAAAGACGCGCATCCGCAACGCTTCGTTGAAGGTCTCGGCCTGCTGCTGGCTGTCGATGAAGTAGCAGTGCTCGCGCACGCCCGGTACGCCGAAATCGTTGGCCTGGCTGCCGAGCGCGAGGATCAGCACGTCGTATTCGAGTTCGCGTGCCTCGAGCACGAGTTCGCCGTCCTGCGAGCGGATCTCGCCGAGCTGCACACGGCGGCGTGCGCGATCGAGCCCCTTCAGTTCGCCGGGCTGGTACGTGTAGCCGTGGTCGCGTGCATGGGCGAGGAAGATCACCTGCTGCTGCTGGACGTCGCGCGTACCGGCCGCGATCGTGTGCAGCATCGGCTTCCAGATGTGCGTCGGACTGCGGTCGACAACCGTGATCTGCGCCCGCCCGGACCGGCCGAGGCGCTCGCCCAGACGGGTCGCGAGCTGCAGCCCGGCGATTCCGCCGCCGACGATGACGATGCGTGTAGGGGTTGTCATGGATAAATCATCACGTGATGAATAAGGTATGATCCTAGCGCTTCCCGGCTTCGCGTGTCAACGGAGCGGGGCGGCCGTCCAATGCCGGGGAAATGAAACCGGGCCCGAACGCGGGCATTCGAACCATTCAAGGGGAGCAGGAAAACGTGGCTGAAGTCACTGAGCGCGCGCCGTCGAAGCGGCGTACGCGCGGGCGGCCGCTGGCGGACGCATCCGTCGGTCCGGACGTGATACTGCGCGCCGCGCGCCGCACGTTTGCGAAGCGCGGCTACGACGCGACGAGCGTGCGCGAAGTCGCGCGCGAGCTGGGCATCGACGCGGCGTTGATCGCCCATCACTTCGGCACGAAGGAAACGTTGTGGCTGGCGGTCGTCGAGCAGATCGTCGAGCTGGCCCAACCGATGTTCGACGCGCTGCGTGCATTGCGCACGTCGTCGCTGCCGCATCGCGAGCGCGTACGGCGTGCGCTCGAGCTGTGCGTCGATCACGAATTCGACGAGCCCGACATGGGCATGTTCTTCTCGACGGCGGCGACCGAGGAGGGCGCGCGGCTCGACCGGCTGCAGGAGCGGCTCGTGCGCCCGTATCACGAGGTGATGTTCCCGCTGCTGGCGGAAGCGGTGGAGGCCGGCGAGATTCGGGCGGCGGACCCGAACGTGCTGTTCTTCATGATCGCGAGCGCGATCGGCATGACTGTGTCGTACAGCCACATGATGCGGGAGTTCACGTCGCTGCCCGCGCGGCAGCACGAATTCAGGCAGGCCGTGCTCGCGGTCGCGCTCAACATCCTCGGCGATTGAGCGCCGCGCGCGCGATGCGCGCGGTCACGTCGCCGCAATCAGCCCAAGTTCGTGTACCGCGTTACGCGCGCTTTCGCGCAGCGCATCGACGAGCGGACGGCGGCGTGCGGTACGCGATCGCCAGCTCGTACGCGAGTGGGCGGCGCGTGTCAGTCAGTTCGCATAGCGAAATATATTGCGGCTGCATCGGCACGAACAGGCGCGGCATCAGCGCGACGCCGATGCCGACCGGGACCAGCCCGGCCGTCGTCTGCATCTGGCGCGGCTGCTGGACCACGCGCGGTGCGAAGCCCGCCTGCGCGCACGCCGTCACGAGTACGCGGCGGCGAAGGCCGGCGTCGAAGGGTTCACCGTCGCGCTCGCGCGCGAACTCGGGCCGCGCGGTGCAACGGTCAATACGGTTGCGCCCGGTTACATCGCCGAGACGCGCTTCTTCGGCGACGGTGGCGTCGCGCCGGCCATCGCGGCGACCATCCGCGAGCAGACGCCGGCCGGCCGCGCTGGCCATCCGGACAACATCGCGGACGCGGTCGCGTGGCTCGCCGGGCCGCGTGCGTCGTTCGTCACCGGCGCGACGATCGCGGTGAACGGTGGTTGGCGCGTCGGTTGAGGTGAGGGGGCAATGTGGTGCCGGCCGCGCGCATCAGTCGAGATCCGGCGGCGCATCGCCGAGCCAGCGCCGCGCGCCAGGCCCGTTGCGGCCCGCGCGGTCTTCCGGGTTCGTCAGCTTGCAGCGCTTCAGCGACAGGCAGCCGCAGCCGATGCATTCGTCGAGGTTGATGTAGAGCCGCTGCAACTCCTCGATCCGGTTCGCGACGCGCTGCTTCCAGCCGCGCGACAGCCGCTGCCAGTCCTTGTTCGTCGGCGCGGTGTCTTCCGGCAGGCTCACGAGTTGCTCGGCGATCTCGTCGAGCGAATAGCCGATCTTCTGCGCGAACACGATGAACGCGATCAGTCGCAGCACCGCACGCGAATAGTGACGATGGCTCGAGCCGTTGCGGTGCGACTTGATAAGCCCGCGCTTCTCGTAGAAGCGCAGCGTCGATGCCGGCACGCCGCTGCGCGCGGCTACTTCGCGGATCGACATCAGCGGCCATTGCGTGGTTTCGTCGATACCCATGACGCCCTCCGGGAAAGCTTGACTTGAAGTTAACTTCAACTTTTATGCTACGCGGCAGTTTAACCCGTCGCGAGGCATCATGCTCTTCTTATCCCCAGGCAGGACGTCGCCTTTGAGCGCCGCCTGCGCATTGCTGCTGACGTTGTCGGGCTGTCATGACGGCAAAGGCGAATCGTCGGTCCATCCTCTGCCCGAAGTCGGCGTGACGACCGTCGCGCCGCGCACGGTCCGCCTCGCGGACGAATTCAACGGACGCGTCGAAGCGGTCGACGCGGTCGAGTTGCGACCGCGCGTGAGCGGCTATCTGCAGCGCATCGCGTACAAGGAGGGCGACCTCGTCGCGCAGGGCGCGGTGCTGTTCGAGATCGATCCACGCCCGTACCGGATCGCGCTCGACCGCGCGAACGCGCAGCAGCAGCGGGCGCGCGCGGCCGCGAGCCTCGCCGATGTACAGCTCAAGCGCGTGCGGACGCTGATCGGCGCGCATGCAACCTCCCAGGAGGAACTCGACAACGCGCGCTCGACCGCGGAGCAGGCGCGCGCCGACCTGCGGGCGGCCGACGCGGCCGTCGCGGACGCGAAGCTCAATCTCGGCTTCACCGAAGTGCGTTCGCCGATCGCCGGGCGAGTCGGCCGCGCGATCGCGACCGCCGGCAACCTCGCGCGCGCGGACGAGACGCTGCTGACGACGGTCGTGTCGCAGGACCCCGTCTACGTCTATTTCGACTGCGACGAGCAGAGCTACCTGCGCTACAACGCGCGGCGCGCCGACCGGAAGATTCGGGCGATCGGCGCGGACCCGGTGCGCGTGGGCCTTGCGAACGAGACGGGCTTCCAGCACGCGGGCACCGTCGATTTCCTCGACAACCGGCTCGATCCGCAAACCGGCACGATCCGTGCACGCGTGCGGCTGCCGAACGCGGACCACACGTTCACGCCGGGCCTGTATGCGCGGGTACAGCTCGTCAGCGGCCGCGACCAGGACGCGCTGCTCGTCGACGACAAGGCGGTGCTCACCGACCAGGATCGCAAGTACGTATACGTGATCGGCGCCGGCGACAAGGCGCTGCGTCGCGACGTGACGATCGGCCGTGTGCTGGACGGCGAGCGGATTGTCGAGAAGGGGCTGCAGCCAGGCGATCGCGTGGTCGTCGACGGCGTGCAGCGGATCTACTATCCAGGTGCGCAGGTGAAGCCGAAGGCGCTGGCCGTGCATGCGGACGCGGGCACCGGGCCGGGCAGCGGCATGCAGGCCGCGGCCGACGCCGGCGCGCCGGTCGCGCAATAACGGGAGCCCTGCGATGGATTTTTCCCGATTCTTCATTGACCGGCCGATCTTCGCGGTCGTGCTGTCGATCGTCATCTTTGCGCTCGGCCTGATCTCGATCCCGATGCTGCCGGCCGGCGAATATCCGGAAGTCGTGCCGCCGAGCGTCGTGGTGCGTGCGACGTACCCGGGCGCGAACCCGAAGGAAATCGCCGAATCGGTCGCTGAGCCGCTGGAGGAAGCGATCAACGGCGTCGAAGGGATCATGTACATGAAGTCGGTCGCGGGCTCGGATGGCAGCCTGCAGGTCGTCGTCACCTTCCTGCAGGGCGTCGATCCCGACACGGCCGCCGTGCGCGTGCAGAACCGCGTGAGCCAGGCGCTGTCGCGCCTGCCCGACGAGGTGCGCCAGTACGGCGTGACCACGCAGAAGCAGTCGCCGACGCCGCTGATGTACGTGAGCCTCTATTCGCCAGACAACAGCCGCGATTCGCTGTACCTGCGCAACTACCTGACGTTGAACGTGAAGGACGAGCTGTCGCGCCTGACCGGCATCGGCGATGTCGGCGTGTACGGCTCCGGCGACTACGCGATGCGGCTCTGGCTCGACCCGAACCGGCTGGCATCGCGCGGGCTGACCGCGAGCGACGTGATCGCCGCGGTGCGCGAGCAGAACGTGCAGGTATCGGCTGGCCAACTGGGTGCGGAGCCGACGCCGAAGAAGAACGACTTCCTGCTGTCGATCAATGTGCGCGGCCGGCTGCGCACGGTGCAGGAATTCGGCGACATCGTGCTGCGCAACGGCGGCGACGGCCAGGTCGTGAAGCTATCCGACGTCGCGCGCGTCGAGCTCGGCGCGGGCGACTACACGCTGCGCTCGTATTTCAACGACCGGCATTCGGCCGTGGTCGGCATCTTCCTGTCGCCGGGCGCGAACGCGCTCGAGGTCGCGAAGGCCGTGTATGCGAAGTTCGACGAGTTGTCGAAGCGTTTCCCGCCGGGCATCGCGTATCGCCCGGTGTGGGATCCGACCGTGTTCGTGCGCGAATCGATCGGCGCGGTGCAGCACACGCTGATCGAGGCCGTCGTGCTGGTCGTGCTCGTCGTGGTCCTGTTCCTGCAGACGTGGCGCGCATCGATCATCCCGCTCGTCGCGGTGCCGGTATCGGTGGTCGGCACGTTCGCGTGGCTCTATCTGCTCGGCTATTCGATCAACACGCTGACGCTGTTCGGGCTCGTGCTCGCGATCGGGATCGTCGTCGACGATGCGATCGTGGTGGTCGAGAACGTCGAGCGCAACATCGCACAGGGGCTGAGCCCGCGCGACGCCGCGCATCAGGCGATGCGCGAGGTGTCGGGGCCGATCGTCGCGATCGCGCTCGTGCTGTGCGCGGTGTTCGTGCCGATGGCGTTCATGTCGGGCGTGACCGGCCAGTTCTACAGGCAGTTCGCGGTGACGATCGCGATCTCGACGGTGATCTCCGCGATCAATTCGCTGACGCTGTCGCCCGCACTCGCCGCGAAGCTGCTGCGCCCGCACGGCACGCCGAAGGATGCGCTCGCGCGTGGGCTCGACCGCGCATTCGGCTGGCTGTTCCATCCGTTCAACCGCTTCTTCGAGCGCAGCTCCGACCGCTATCACGGCGTCGTCGGTCGCGCGCTGAAGCGGCGCGGCGTGGTGTTCGCCGTCTATGCGGTGCTGCTCGCGGCGACCGCGCTGCTGTTCAACGCGGTGCCGGGCGGTTTCATCCCCGTGCAGGACAAGCTGTACCTGTTCGCGGGCGCGAAGTTGCCGGAAGGCGCATCGCTCGCGCGCACCAGCGAGGTGACCGAGCAGATGACGAAGGTCGCGCTCGGCACCGACGGTGTCGAGATAGTGCCGGCGTTCGCCGGGCTGAACGCGTTGCAGGGCGTGAACACGCCGAACATCACGAACTCGTACGTGATCCTGAAGCCGTTCGACCAGCGCCACCGCAGCGCCGCGGAAATCAACGCGGACCTGAACGCGCGCTTTTCGGCCATCGGTGGCGGCATTACGTATGCGCTGATGCCGCCGCCGATCCAGGGCCTCGGCAACGGCTCGGGCTATTCGCTGTACCTGGAGGATCGCGGCGGGCTGGGCTACGGCGCCTTGCAGAACGCGCTCACCGCGTTCCAGGCCGCGGTCGCGAAGACGCCGGGGATGAGCTACCCGGTCAGTTCGTACCAGGCGAACATCCCGCAACTCGAGATGAAGGTCGACCGGTTGAAGGCGAAGGCGCAGGGCGTCTCGCTGACCGACCTGTTCAGCACGCTGCAGGTCTATCTCGGCTCGATGTACGTGAACGACTTCAACCTGTTTGGCCGCGTGTACCGCGTGATGGCGCAAGCGGATGCCGGTCACCGGCAGACGGCCGCCGACATCGCGAATCTGCGCACCCGCAACGCGAAGGGCGAGATGGTGCCGATCGGCTCGATGGTGACGGTCGTGCCCGCGTACGGGCCGGATCCGGTCGTCCGCTACAACGGCTATCCGGCTGCGGACCTGATCGGCGACGCGGACCCGAAGGCGATGTCGTCGTCGCAGGCGATCGCGAAGCTGCAGCAGATCGCGAAGGACGTGCTGCCGCCGGGCATCACGCTCGAATGGACCGACCTCAGCTATCAGCAGGTCACGCAGAGCAACGCGGCGATCGTCGTGTTCCCGCTCGCGGTGATGCTCGTGTTCCTGGTGCTCGCGTCGCTGTACGAGAGCTGGACGCTGCCGCTTGCGGTGATCCTGATCGTGCCGGTATGCATGTGCGCGGCGCTGTTCGGCGTATGGCTTTCCGGCGGCGACAACAACGTGTTCGTGCAGGTCGGTCTCGTCGTGCTGATGGGCCTCGCGTGCAAGAACGCGATCCTGATCGTCGAGTTCGCCCGCGAGCTTGAAATCCAGGGCAAGGGCGTGATCGAAGCCGCGCTCGAGGCGTGCAGGCTGCGGTTGCGGCCGATCGTGATGACGTCGGTCGCGTTCATCGCGGGCGCGGTGCCGCTGTTGATCGGCAGCGGCGCGGGCAGCGAGGTGCGAGCGGCCACTGGCGTCACCGTGTTCGCGGGGATGCTCGGCGTCACGTTGTTCGGGCTGTTCCTCACGCCCGTGTTCTATGTGGCGATCCGCAAGCTCGCGGGCGGCACGCCGGCCGTGTGGAGCGAACAGCACGGCACCCTCGAAGGAGAAAACCGATGAGCGCCGCGTTCCGTCTTTCCGCGCTCGTGATGTCGTTGACGCTCGCCGCGTGCGCGGTCGGCCCCGATTTCAAACGGCCAGACACGGCGGCTGCCGCGCGCTTCGCACGCGACGCGCATCCGGACACGCAGGACGCGACGTCGCCCGACGCGTCGGCTGCTGCCGATGCCACGTTCTGGGGCGGCTTCGGCGATCCGGCGCTGACGCAGCTGATCGACTCGGCGCTCGCGGCGAACCACGACCTGCAGGTCGCCGTCTCGCGCTACGACGCGTCGAACGCGTTGCTGTCGCATGCCACGTTCGACCGCTATCCGACGATTACCGCGAGCGGCCAGATCGGCCACCAGCTAATGAGCAAGGACCAGGCGTTCGGCGCACCGCGCAGCCAGCGCGATACGCCGATATCCAATGTCGGGATCAACGCGGCGTGGGAACTGGACCTGTTCGGACGCGTGCGCAGGTCGATCGAGTCACAGCGCGCGGAAACGGCCGCGAGCGCGGCCGACGTACGCGCGGTGCGTGTCGTGATCGCGGGCGAGGTCGCGAGCACGTACGTGGATCTGCGCGGCTCGCAGGAGCGGTTGCGGATCGCACGCGAGAACGCCGACAACCAGAAGCAGACGCTCGCGCTGATCAATGCGCGCGTCGGCGCGGGGCGCGGTTCCGAGCTCGATGCGGCGCGTGCGCGCGCACAGTACGAATCGACGATGTCGCGGATCGCCGTGTATGAATCGGCGATCGGCGTCGACGAGCACCGGCTCGCGGTGCTGACCGGACAGACGCCGGATGCGCTGATCGGCCGGTTCGACATCCCGAACGACGACGCATCGAAAGGCACGCCGGTGCCGCTGCCGGCGCTTGCCGCCGACATCGATCCCGGCACGCCGGGCGACCTGCTGCGCAGGCGCCCCGATGTCGCGGCTGCCGAGGCACGGCTGCACGCGGCGACCGCGCGGGTCGGCGTCGCGACGGCCGACCTGTTTCCGCGCTTTACGCTGTCGGGGCTGCTCGGCAGCGCGACGAGCAGCTACGGGTTCTTCCGTGCGGGCAGCGACACGAACTTGATCGCGCTCGGCGTCGACTGGTCGTTCCTCGACGTCGGCCGCGTGCGCGCGCGGATCGCGGCGAGCGACGCGGAGGCGGCCGGCCAGCTCGCGCAGTACCGGCAGACCGTGCTCGGCGCACTGGAGGAAACCGAGAACGCGCTGCTGCGCGTTGCCCGCACGCGGGACGAGACCGCGCACCTCGTGCGGGCGGCGGACGACAGCGCACGTGCGGCGCAACTTGCGCAGGCGCGCTTCTCGGCGGGCGCGATCGACTATTACGAAGTGCTCGACGCGCAGCGGACGCTGCTGCAGGCGCAGGACGCGGCGGCCGACGGGCGGATGCGCAGCGCGGCGTCGACGGTCGTGCTGTACAAGGCGCTCGCGGGAGGCTGGCCGGCGGGAACGGCGCAGGCCGCACCGGGGCCGGTCGCGCGATCGGTGCAGTAGCACGCCGGGCCGCGAGGCAGGCTGGCGCGGTTCGTCCGCCCGCCGTTCAACTGGGGGCGGAGCGCCGACCCGGTGTCCGCTGACGGCAGCCCCGCGCCTCGCCGTCGCACCTGCCTTGCATCGCCGGCACCGCAATCGCCCGCACCGCATGCGCGGCGCGGCAAACGGACGATTTCCCGCCGCGAAACATTGTTCTCCTTCGTCGTAAACGTCTCGAATGCGTGATATTTGCGCCGCCCGATCCGGTTTAGAGTGGCCGCAAATTGATGACGATGTGTCGTATGGCCGAAGTCGCTGGCCGTACCGATGCACCAGAGGAGTTGGAGACAAATGGCTGAAGGCAGGATTACGCAAGTTGAATCGTTCGGTTTCGAGCGGATTCCCGACGCATCGCGCTATGCGCGGCCGATCGATCTGTTCCGGTTGCTGTTCGGTGGCTGCAATACGTTTTCCACATCGGTGCTCGGCAGCTTCCCCGTGCTGGTCGGGCTGTCGTTCAAGGCGGGCGTCGCCGCGATCGTGCTCGGCGTGCTCGCCGGCACCTGCATCCTCGCGCCGATGAGCCTGTTCGGCCCGCGCAATGGTACGAGCGACCCCGTGTCGTCCGGCGCGCATTTCGGCATCCATGGCCGGATCGTCGGTTCGTTCCTCGCGCTGCTCACGTCGATTGCGTTCTTCTCGCTCGCGGTGTGGAGCTCGGGCGACGCGCTCGTCGGCGGCGCGCACAACATGGTCGGCGTGCCCGTCAACGGCTTCACGCTCGGCGCGGCGTACATGGTGTTCGCGGTGCTCGTGCTGATCGTCTGCATCTACGGCTTTCGCTTCATGCTGTGGGTCAACAAGATCGCCGTGTGGGCGGCGAGCCTGTTGTTCGTCGCCGGCCTGTTCGCGTTCGCGGGGATGTTCGACATGAACTACGCGGGCAAGCTGAGCCAGGGTGGTTCAGGTTTCTGGGCCGCGTTCGTCGGCGCGGTGCTGGTCGCGTTGAGCAACCCTGTGTCGTTCGCGTCGACGCTCGGCGACTGGGCGCGCTACATCCCGCAACAGACGCCGAAGCGGCGCGTGATGGGCGCCGTGTTCGCTGCGCAGATCGCGACCTTCGTGCCGTTCTTCTTCGGCCTGGCGACCGCGACGATCATCGCGTCGAAGGCGCCCGCGTTCATCGCATCGAACGACTACGTCGGCGGGCTGCTCGCCGTGTCGCCGCGCTGGTTCCTGCTGCCGATGTGCCTGATCGCGATCATCGGCGGGATGTCGACCGGCACGACCGCGCTGTACGGCACGGGCCTCGACGTGTCGAGCATGTTTCCGCGCTTCCTGAATCGTGTGCGTGCGACGCTGCTGATCGGCACGATCGCGATCGCATTCATTTTCGTCGGCCGTTTCTGGTTCAACCTCGTCGAAAGCGTCGCGACGTTCTCGACGCTGATCGACACGTTCAGCTGCCCGTGGATGGCGATCATGGTGATCGGCTACGTGACGCGTCGCGGCTTCTATCTCGCCGACGACCTGCAGGTGTTCAACCGCGGGCTGCGCGGCGGCCACTACTGGTTCACGCACGGGTGGAACCTGCGCGCGATGGGCGCGTGGCTGCCGGCGGCGTTCATCGGGCTGTCGTTCGTGAACCTGCCGGGCCAGTTCGTCGGGCCGCTCGGCAACCTGGCTGGCGAGTTCGATCTAAGCGTGCCGGTGTCGCTGCTGGTCGGCGGATTGCTGTATTTCGTGTTGCTGACGCTGCATCCGGAAGCGGAAGGTGTATACGGCCCGAACGGACGCTTCCTCGTGCGCGGCCGCAGGCAGGCGGCGCGTGGCGTCGGCACGCCGGCGATCCAGCCGAAGGGGTATTGAGCGCCGCATCGCTTGCTGCTTCGTTTCGGTAGTCATCGTGCCGCCGCGCGGGAAAGCCGCTGGCGGCATGATCGTCTTCGGATCCGTGATTGCCGGTGCGGATGAGCGGCCTGACCTGTCCGTCAGCCCCGCAGCGGATCAGTGGAACGTGCTGCCTGCGAGCATCCCGCCGTCGACGATGAATTCCGCGCCCGTGCAATACGCGGATTCGTCGGACGCGAGAAACAGCACGAGGCTCGCCACTTCGTCGGGTTTGCCGATGCGCGCGATCGGCAGCCCGCTGTAGATCGACGATGGGTCGAAATCGGCGTATTCCGGCGGGCGTGCCATCACCGTGTCGATGCCGCCCGGATGGACCGAGTTCACGCGGATTCCATAGCGGCCGAACTCGAGCGCGGCGGCCTTCGTCATCCCGCGCACCGCGAACTTGCTCGCCATATACGCGCTGCCGCCGGCCACGCCTTCCATCCCGGCCGTCGACGACACGTTGACGATCGAGCCGCCGCCCGCGTCCTTCAGCGCGGCCAGTGCCGATTTCATGCCGAGCCAGCAGCCGACCTGGTTCACGTCGATCACCTTGCGATAGTCATCGAGCGAACAGGACTCGATCGGCACGAGCTTCAGGATCGCCGCGTTGTTCACGAGGATATCCAGCCGGCCGAAGTGCGCGAGCGTCGCATGAACGGCGGTGTGCCAGTCGTCTTCGTTTGTCACGTCGAGATGCTGGTAGCGCGCGGCGTTGCCGAGTTCGGCCGCGACGCGTTGTCCGGCGTCGTCCAGAACGTCGGCGATCACCACGCGTGCGCCTTCGGCGACGAACCGGCGTGCCTCCGCCTCGCCCTGGCCGCGGGCACCGCCCGTGATCAGCGCCACCTTGCCTTCGAGTCGTTTCATCGTGTTTTCTCCTGTGAGTGAAAGGGGACGCACGAGCCCGCTCATGCGGCGGCCGACGCGTCGATGATGCGGACCGGATCGGCGCCATCCCGTGCGCGTGCTTCGGCGATGCCGCGTGCGATCGAGTCGCGCACGCCGGCGCGTTCGATCACTTCGACGCGCACGCCGGGATCGTCGGCGTCGTCGAGGAGGGAGACGCGCGTGTCCGGGTTGCGCGCTTCGAACACGACGCGCAGATCAAGCGCCGTGAGCTGCGCAACCGCGGCATCGAGATCGTCGACCGCTCATGCGACGTGATGCAGGCCCGCGAGCGGTTGCCCGTGCATGTCGCGGTACGGCGACGGTGCGTCGTTCGTCACGTGGATCAGTTCGATCTGCAGGTTGCCGGGATACGCGAGCCCGACATCGATCGTGACCGTCACCGCTTCACCGAGGTAGCAGCCGTCGAGACGCACGTCGCGGGACACGGTCGACGGGACCGCATCGTAGCGGGCGCCAGTGCGCGATGCTGCGGTCGAGATCGGCAACCACATGGCCGATCTGGTCGACGGCGCCGAGGACGGGGGCGTTCATGGTGTCTCCATGGCGGGGGCGCGAGCGTGCGCGGCGCCGTTCGATGCGACATGCGACGAATGACGGCCATGATGACAACAAACCTGGCGCTTCGTGCCATCCAAACGGACGAGCCGCGGGGGCGCGGCGCGATGGGGGAGAGGCGAGTGGGCGCCTCCGCGCGTTATCGCGCGTTCGGGCCCTCGACCGTCACGTATCCGTTGTCTGCGTGGCGGGCAGCCGCGCTGTCGTGGACGGTTGCGCGCAGGTTGGCCCGATCCTGTCGGACGTTGTCCCGCGGTCCGCTGTCGCGCAGGGTCGCACGGCCCGACACTGGCGCATCGTGGTCACGGCAGCCGGTTCACGACTGCAACCTGCCTTGACCGCGTGCGGCGGCGCGGCTGTGCCGGGCCGCCGTTCCGTTCGGTGTGCCAACCTTGAGTAGAGAGCGACCCATGCAACATCCGACCATCCGTACCCTGGCCGGCGCGAGCGCGCCGAGGTCGATCGACGCCGCCCGCACCGCGCTGCTGGTGATCGATTTCCAGAACGAGTATTTCAGCGGCCGCCTGCCGATTCCGGAAGGACCGCGCGCGCTGGGCAATGCGCGACGCGTGATCGCGTTCGCCGATCGCGCCGGCATCCCGGTATTCCACATCCAGCACGTCGGCGCTGCCGGCGGCCCGCTCTTCGCCGACGGCAGCGACGGCTTCCGCTTTCATGCGGACCTGCTGCCGGCGCCGCATCACGCGGTCGTGAAGAAGACGTCGGTGAGCGTGTTCCCGACGACGGACCTCGACGCTCGCCTGAAGGCGGCCGGCATCGACACGCTGATCGTCACCGGGCTGATGACGCATGCGTGCGTCGCCGGCGCGGCCCGCGATGCCGTGCCGCTCGGCTACGCGGTGATCGTCGTCGACGACGCGTGCGCGACGCGCGACCTCGATGTCGCGGACGGCGGCACGGTGCCGCACCGCGATCTCCATCGCGCCACGCTGGCCGCGCTGTCGGACACGTTCGGCGACGTGTTGACGACCGGACAGGTGCTCGCGCTCGACGTCGCCTGATGCGCGTGCGGCCGGGCTCGAGCCGTGTGCGGCGGCGCGCAGGCGGACGACGGCCCTGGCGCGGTCAGGCGGCGCGAGGCGGCATGGCGGCGAAGCACGGGCGATCGAGATGAGGCGGCCTGCCGGGGCCCGGAGGCGGGCCGGGAGGCCTATACCTGGGCGGTGCGGGTTGGGCCGAGGCGGGGCGCAGCCGATCGGCGGTGGCGGCGACGGCGGCGGTCAGTCCGATGGCGCGCAACAGCGAACGCCGATTCATGGCGAGTCCTCTATCTAATATGTAATCGGGGCGCCTTACGTTAGTCTGCTGGTCCTGCGACCGGGTTACGCGGGTCATCAAGGCTGTTACCGCATGTCACGACGGCTTGCGGGCAGCCGGGGCGCCTGCCGCCGGTCCCACGCTTCAGACGCTGACGGCCCAATAGGGTCGGCCACGGCCACACAGGCATGTGTTTACAGTTCGGTCGCAGCGTTTTAGGCGAGCAGGCCCAATATTTGAGACTGATCTGGGTAAAAATTACCGTTTTTGCGTGGTTCCATCGATTCCGTTTGTTGTTTCTATGCAACCGTCAAGACGATGACACGAAAGAATGGTGGGATGAAAGCCTCCAAAAAGCATCCGTCAATCAGTCAAAAAAAGACGTTAAAACAAATACTTATAACGTTCACCCACTTTCATTATTTCTAGTTCTGGAAAAGCTTATTTCTTTATTTGCGGATCGCGCCCCTAGGGTACACCCCTAAACTCACGGTTCCCAAACGGGCAACTATCCGGGCGCGGCCAGAAGGACCGATGGCGTTCCCGGGCGGTTGCAGACCGTTTATGAACAAGGTCGCGAGACCTGCCTCTTTTTAGAAGGGAGCTCCACGAATGAACAAGACTCTGATCGTTGCAGCAGCTGCAGCATCGTTCGCTACCGTCGCTCACGCGCAAAGCAGCGTCACGCTGTACGGCGTGCTGGACGCAGGCATCACCTACCAAAGCAACGTCGCCGGCAAGTCGCTGTGGTCGATGGGCTCGGGTATTGACCAGAGCCGTTTCGGCCTGCGTGGTTCGGAAGACCTCGGTGGCGGCCTGAAGGCAATCTTCACGTTGGAAAGCGGCTTCGGCATCGGTAACGGCAAGCTGGGCAACAACGGCGGCATGTTCAACCGTCAAGCATTCGTTGGCCTGTCGAGCCAGTACGGCACGGTCACGCTGGGCAAGCAGTACGACGCAACGCAAGACTACCTGGCGCCGCTGACGGCAACGGGCACGTGGGGCGGCACGTACTTCGCGCACCCGGGCAACAACGACCGCCTGAGCACGAACGGCGACGTCGCACTGAACAACTCGGTCAAGTTCACGAGCGCTAACTACGCTGGCCTGCAGTTCGGCGGCACGTACTCGTTCTCGAACAACCAGAACTTCGGCAACAACCGTGCTTACAGCGGCGGTCTGTCGTACCAGTTCCAAGGCCTGAAGCTGGGTGCAGCGTACTCGCAAGCCAACCTCGGTGACGGTACCAACGCCAACGGCGCAACGAACATTGCTTCGCAAGGCCGTATCCGTACGTACGGTGCTGGTGCTGGCTACGCATTCGGCCCGGCACAAGTCGGTGCTGCATGGACGCAATCGCGTATCGATAACGTCCCGGGCCTGACCGGCGCGTTCCGCACGGACAACTACGAAGTCAACGCAAAGTACAACCTGACGCCGGCTCTCGGCCTGGGCGCAGCTTACACGTACACGAACACGAAGGTCGACGGTGGCAGCTCGCACTGGAACCAGTTCGGCGTGCAAGCTGACTACTCGCTGTCGAAGCGCACGGACGTGTACGCACAAGCTGTGTACCAGCGTGGTGCGAAGGGCAACGCGATCGGCACGTCGATCTACAACGGCGACAACACGACGCCGGCAAGCTCGTCGATCAACCAAACCGCAGCAACGGTTGGTCTGCGTCACCGCTTCTAAGCGTGACGGCTGGGTAACCAGCTTCGCAGCATCGAAAAAGGCGCCTTCGGGCGCCTTTTTTTTCGCCTGTGAAATGCGATGACGACAATCCGGATCGTCGGGATGAAAAAAGCGAGGCACAGGCCTCGCTTTTTGCATTCCGCGCAGGTTGCGGCTGACTGACGGATCAGCGCGTGTATTCGCCGTTGGCTTCCGGCTGGAACACGATCGCCGCGACCTTCATCAGCTTTTCGACGCCACTCGGCTGCAACACCTTCACCAACTGACCGCGTTGCGTGCCCAGCAGCGCCATGCCGACCGGCGAGAACACGTTCAGGCGCCCGAGTTCGAGATTGGCGGCATCCGGATAAACAATCGTCCAGGTGGCCTGTTCCTGGGACGCTTCGTCGAGCAGCGTGATCTGCGAGTTCATCGTGACGACGTTCGCCTTGATGGCGTCGGGCTGTACGATATCCGCGCGCTCGAGCAGCGTGTCGAGCATCGTCTGGAAGCGCGGGTTGTGTTCGGCGTGCTTCTCGAGACGGGCGACGTCGAGTTCGGTCAACTGGTAAAGGCGTTGTTTCATGGCAGTTCTCCAAATGATCGGCATGGGGCAGGCATGGCGTGCCTATGGGGATCGCCCGGAGCCTGTCTGACCTGGCTCCGGGAGGAGGCCGTGCTGTCAGATCAGGCGCCGGGCAGGGGCGAGCGGTGCCTGGGCCGTGCGTCGAAGGCAGGGGTGCGCCGGATGGCCGGCGCGCGCACGCACGCCGGCCGGGCCGGACAGCGAAACCGAGAGAGGCGTGGGCGCGTGCATGGTGAATAGGGTATCGACGGGCGAATAAAACCTTACGATTCTACAACACAACCTTCCGGATCGGTGATTAGGCTGTCGGCCTTTCGTCAGGCATTGTTGTGGAAATGATTTAAGTAATGACGATATCGCGCGGTGTCACCGGTCGATTTTTTCCGAAAATGCAACGCTGTATGTTCAAACCAAGGGTTTCCCCTTGGTATTGCGAGCACTACACTTGATCCATCGCTTCAGACAGTCCCGCCGGAAGCGACGCCAAAAGAGAACATATTTCGGAGGTCCACCATGAAGTCGATCATCTACGCAGCGATCGCTGCATCCGTGCTTGCCGCCCCGATCGCATCGTTCGCGCAGTCCGAGCAGGGCTTGACCCGCGACCAGGTCCGGGCCGAACTCGTGCAACTCGAACAGAACGGCTACAAGCCGCTCGCGAGCGATGCGCAATATCCGCAGAACATCCAGGCCGCTGAACAACGCATCCAGCCGAACCAGCCGATGCTCGCCCAAGCCGACACGAGCGGCTATGGCGCGGTAGCGACGGGCGCAGGCCAGTCGGGCCGCCGCATGACGCGTGAAGCCCCGAATCCCGTGAACTCCGTCTACTTCGGCAACTGAACATCCCGGGTCTGCCCGAGCACAGCATGTGACCGACGGGACGCGCGCTACTCGCGCGCGTCTGCGTCAGCAGAGCAGAACCTCCGTCGCCGCATTCCGGCGGCTTTTCCGCCCAGACGCTCGCGCGTTTGGGCCTTTTTTGCTGGGATGGGTCAGACGGACGTGACCGCCGGGGTGCCGTGGATATAGTGTTCGAGCTGGCTGATCGTGAATTGCTGATCGGCAATCACACTCTTCACGAGGTCGCCGATCGAGATCAGGCCGATGAGCTTGCCGTCCTGGAGGACGGGCAGGTGGCGCATCCGGTGTTCGGTCATCAGCGCCATGCACTCGTCGGTGGATTGCGAAGGTTCGACGTAGCGCACCTTGGCCGTCATGATTTCCTCGACGCGGGTGGCCTTCGACGAACGGTCCTGCAGCACGACCTTGCGCGCGTAGTCGCGCTCGGTGACGATGCCCGCGATGTCGTCGCCCTCCATGACCAGCAATGCGCCGATGCCCTTTTCCGCCATCAGCTTGACGGCGTCATAGACGAAATCGGCTTTCGTGACGGTGTAGATCGTGCGGCCGGAATCCGGCTTGGCTTTGAGAATTTGCGCGACAGTCGTGCTCATTTGCTTTCTCCGTGTGCGGGACGATGCAGGGAAGGCAGGGCGTGATGCGCGGCACCCGATGGGCCCAGTATAGCCGGGCCTGCTACGGCAGTCGCGTGACGTTTCCAGATTAGCGGTAAACTCCGGGCACGCACTATCCACACAACTCCTACATTCCTGATCGTTTCGATTGAATTCATGATGTCTTCGCGTCCCCAATCGCCCACGCAGGGCAATGGCCAGGCCGACGAGTGCGTGACACTCGTCGCCACCGCGTCGCTGCCCACGCGCTACGGTACGTTCACGTCGTACGCATTCCGCGTATCGGGCAGCGATGCCGAACATCTCGCGCTCGTGATGGGTGACGTCACCGGCGAGCAGTCCGTGCTGACGCGGCTGCATTCCGAATGCCTGACCGGCGACGTGTTCGGCTCCTACCGCTGCGATTGCGGCGAGCAACTCGATCTCGCGCTGCGTTACATCGCGGCGGAAGACCGCGGCGTGCTGCTGTATCTGCGTGGCCACGAAGGGCGCGGCATCGGCCTGAGCAACAAGATCCGTGCATACGCGTTGCAGGAGCAGGGGCGCGACACCGTCGAGGCGAATCTCGATCTCGGCTTGCCCGACGACGCCCGCGAATACGACTCGGCCGCAGCGATCCTCCGGATCCTCGGTGTGACGTCGGTGCGACTGATGAGCAACAACCCGAAGAAGTTCGACACGCTCGTGAAGCACGGCATTCCCGTCTGCGAACGCGTGGCGCTTGCGGTACCCGTACGCGAGGAAAACGAGCGTTACATCCGGACCAAGCAGGCGAAGTTCGGGCATTACTTCGAAGAAAACGAGTAACGAAAACAAGGGGCTCTTCGGAGCCCCTTGTCTCATCTGGATTTCGTGCCTTGCAGCCTTTTCGGTAGCCGTCTGCTTCGTCGAGCGTCTGTCCGGATGTATCCCAATACTGCTGTCCGGGGCCGGCCAGGTGTGCGGACCATGGGCGGATAGCGGAGATGATGTGTCCCCGATAAATTATCGCGGGCAAGAAAAAGCCCGCTACTGGAGCGGGCTGAATCCATGTTTGGAGACATGGAGGAGACGGATGTAATTTTAAGGGAAAACCCGAGGGCTGGCAAGCCCTAGTTGTAATTGTGCAACGCAACGTTGGTGAGTTTTCCTGGCTGTGTCCGCGAAGCCGCTGCCGCTCTCACATTCCGGCCACCCATGCATGCGCCGCAAACGCGCCGAACCGCTCCTGCGCAACCGGCACCGCGTACTTGTCGCGCATTTCCATCTCGATCCACGCACAGGCCTCGCGCGCGCAGTCGGTCAGCGCGTGCCGCGTCGCGTGTCCGTCGATGTCGTAGACGAAGCGCACGCCCACCTCGTCGTCGGTGACTTGCCGCTGCAACTGCTTGAGCTGCAATTGCGGCCCGTGCCGTTGCGACAGCGCGCGCAGCTCGTCGAAGTGATATTCGAGCCAGTCGGCGAAGAACAGCGCATCGCTGCGGCAGCGCAGACGGAACGCCGCACTGCGCGACGGACGCCGCGTGGCGCCGGCGGCCTGCGGCTCGCCGTTCGGCGCCATGGCTGCGTCGACGGGCGCAAGCGGCTGCCCGATCTGCCGGTACGGTTCGCGGTCGCGCAGCGCGTGCCACAGTAGTTCGTCGCCGGTGGCCCCGGACGGCTGCATCGTCAGGTCGTGCTGGCCGTCGCCGATAGCGGCGACGTCGCGGATCACGAGGCGCAGCGAGCAGAGCGGCTCGTCCGCAACCAGTAGCGTCGCCGCGCGCGGCAACCCGCACACGAGCGGTGCCGCGCCGGCCGCCCGGAACACGAGCCCGTTGCGATCGAGCCGGACGAGCGGCAGCGGCCGCGGAAACGACGGGTAGGTGACTGTGATGCGGGCGCCGCCGGTACCCGTCAACCCGGGCATCATCGCGCGAAAGACCTGAGACTGGTCCACGGTGGTTCTCCTTCGTTACGGTTCCGCCCGGCCGGACTACGCGCGTTCCGGCTCAGGCGGCGATGGCCTGCCGGGCAGCCCGTCCCGGCTCAATTCCAAGTGCGGCAAACGTTTGCGGATCGATGTCGATCCAGCACGCGACAACCAGACGACCGTCCACCGGTTTCGGGGGGCCTGCCCGGTGCGCGTGCACGCCGATCCGGCGGAACAGCCTCTCCATGCTCGCGAACGTCACGCCGATCAACTGCCGCGCGCCCAGTTGCGCCGCGCATTCGACGACCGCGGCGAGCATCGGGCGGACGGCCCACTCGGCATTGCCCGGAGCGCCTTCGTCGCTGGTTGCAGCGAACCGCGACAGCTCCCAGACGGCTGCCGATTCCGGCAGCGCGACGTCGTCGGCGATCAGGTCGGCGAACAGCGACTTCAGCAGATACGGGCGCGTGGTGGGCAACAGGCGCGCACATCCGCACACGTCGCCGTCGGCGTTTCTCGCGAACACGTAGACGGTATCGTCGCGATCGAACTGGTCGCGCTCGAAACTTTCGTTCGCCGACGGGAGCGCCCAACCGAGCTGTTCGACGAACACGCGGCGCCGATAGCGCCCGAGATCCGCTGCAAGTTCGTGTGGCAACCGCCCTTCCTCGTGAACGAAGGTCCGCATGGTGTCCTCGGATCTGTACTTTGGTATGCACGCATTACAGCGCGCGTCCCGAGGGGGCGGTAACTAGTAACTCTTACAGGGTGAGGGTGGCCGATACCATTTGACCGATGGTATCGGTTTCCTGATCGGCGGGATTGAAATGCGGGCGGCTTTTGCTTATAAAGAGCGCCAGTCGTACGGAAATGTCAGAGGAAAGCGCGGCCGGTTGTCACTGGAGCGTGGGACCGGCATGATAGGCGTCGTTGCGACCGAGCAGCGACGATGCGACCGCGGCCGGCCAGTCGACGTGTGCGAGCCGCGCGGCGAGCACGGCGGCGGTGCGGAACATGCCGAGATCGGCGCCGGTGGCGTCGACGGCCATGATGTTGCTGCGCACGTCGCCGCCCGCGATCACGAACGTGCCCGTCGCGCGCTCGAGATACCAGTCCCAGCCGACCGTCAGGTATGCGACGCCGGCACTGGCCGGGCGATGCCATTCGGTGTAGCCGGCCAGGCGCGCGTCGATGGCGCTGTCGCGTAGTTCCGCGAGCAGCGATGCATCGAGGCCGCTCGCGACGTGGTCGAGCACGAGCGCGGCCAGTGCGCTTTCGGACAGGCGCACGTAGCCGTCCGGAGACGGGCCGCGGACCGGATGCAACAAAGGTGAAGTCATGCGCGGAATGTATCAGCCCCGAACCGGCGCTGGCACCTGACAGGTATGACAGCGTAACGTTGTCGGAGAATGAATGGAACTGCGCTGGCAGGATGCCTACCAACAATTCAGCGCCGCGGAAGACGAGCAGCAGCTCTTCCAGCGGATCGCCGCTTATTCTAAACGCCTCGGCTTCGAATATTGCTGTTACGGCATTCGCGTGCCGCTGCCGGTGTCGAAGCCGGCCGTCGCGATCTTCAATACTTATCCGGACGGCTGGATGGCGCACTATCAGGCGCAGAACTACATCGAGATCGACTCGACGGTTCGCGACGGCGCGCTCAGTACCAACATGATCGTCTGGCCGGACGTCGACCGGATCGATCCGTGCCCGTTGTGGCAGGACGCGCGCGACTACGGACTGTCGGTGGGCGTCGCGCAGTCGAGCTGGGCGGCGCGCGGCGCGTTCGGGCTGTTGAGCATCGCGCGTCACGCGGACCGGCTCACGCCGGCCGAGATCAACATGCTGACGCTGCAGACCAACTGGCTCGCGAACCTGTCGCATTCGCTGATGAGCCGCTTCATGGTGCCGAAGCTGTCGCCCGAGTCGAGCGTCACGCTGACCGCGCGCGAGCGCGAGGTGCTGTGCTGGACGGCCGAGGGGAAGACCGCATGCGAGATCGGCCAGATCCTCAGCATCTCGGAGCGCACGGTCAACTTCCACGTGAACAACATCCTCGAGAAGCTCGGCGCGACCAACAAGGTTCAGGCGGTCGTCAAGGCGATCGCGGCCGGACTCATCGATACACCCTGATCCGGCGCTGGCGGCGGGGCGATCGTGCCGCGCCGGCCGCCGCCGCCGCTCACTCCATCATCGGCTCCGCTTCCTTCGCGGTCCAGCTCACGCTGGAAATGCTCTTCTCCATGCTCATTCGGCTCGCGATCTGCTCGAGCTTCTGCTGATCCTTCGGGTGCAGCTTCAGCGTCGCCGTCACTTTCAGGCGGTCCGGCTGGTCGGGCACGTCTTCGCTCGTCAGGCTCTGGAACGACAGCGGCTTCGCGTACATCGAATTCGACAGCAGCGTGCGGATGTGCACTTCGTCGGCGTCCAGGCAGATCACCGTGATCTGGTATTCGCGCACGAGGTCGGCGTTCGACACGGGGGTTGCGTTGATCGCCTGGCTGACGCCGCGCAGCACCGTGTTGGTGAGCAGCACGACGCCCGTGCCGGCCAGTGCCGGCACGAAGTGCCCGGAGCCGGCCAGTACGCCGACGGCGGCCGAGCACCACAGCGTCGCGGCCGTGTTGATGCCCTGGATCGAGCCCTTGTCGCGCATGATCACGCCGCCGCCGAGAAAGCCGACGCCCGACACGACGTACGCGGCGATCTGCGTGACGCCGGCCACGCCGTTGCCGGTCAGCACGCCGAGCGTGACGAACAGGCAGGCGCCGCTCGCGACGAGCGTGATCGTGCGCAGGCCGGCCGTGCGTTGCCGCATCTGGCGTTCGAGGCCGATCGCGACGCCGCAGGCGAACGCAGTGAAAAGACGGAGTGCGAAATCGAGAGTCATGTTTGTTCTGCCGTGCCAAGTGCGCATGCCGGCCCGCGTCGCGGCGGCGCGAGGCCGAACGCGGCACGATGGCCGTCATCGCGCGGTACTGTACCGCGCGAATGCGTCATTCAGTGTGAAACGGATGGCATGCGGGCTCGCGGAACGCGAGCCGCGGCAGGAGAACTGCGTCGGACAGGCGTTCAGGCGGCAAGCGGCGCACGCAACGGAGTGCTGCAACTGTCCACGATGGTTCCTGAAGGAAGAATGGGCGGCATTCTAGTGGGCCGCCCGCGCAGGCGTCAACCCGTCCGGTGGCCGGCCGCGAACGGCCGGTGCGTCACGGCGACGGCTACTGCGACGCGCCGATCGTCCCCGTCGCGAGCGCGAGTGCGGCGGCGGCCGACAGCGCGCCGGCGTAGCTGTCGACTTCCGCGTTGCGGGCCGCGAGCAGCTGGCTTTGCGCGATCGTCGCATCGGTGACCGAGCCGACACCGTTGCGGTACGCGGTCAGCGCCGCGTCGTAGCTCGTCTGGGCGGCATCGACGAGCGCCTTGGCCGCGTCGTGCGACGCGAGGCTCGTCTGCACCGCGTTCTGCGCGGCGACGACCTGGCGCACGGCTTCCTCCTTGGTCCGCGTGAGGCGCGCGGACGCGCTTTGCGCGTCGTTGCGCGCCTGCATCAGCACCGCCGAGCGCAGGCCGCCGTCGTACAGCGGAATCGTCACGCCGAGGAACACGCCGCCGCCGTAGCGGCTGCCGTTCAGGTTGACGGTCGGCGCCTGGTCGCCGATCGCAGGCAGTGCGGTGATGGCCGTGCCGCCGCTTGCATACGACGTCGAAGCGGACAGGAAGACTTTCGGCATGAACGCGGCTTCCGCGGCCTTGATCTTTGCGCGATTGGCCTGTTCGAGCGCAAACGCGCCCTGCAGGTCGGGGCGGCGCGCGATCGCGTCCGACACGATCGCGTCGACCGACGAACCGAGCGCGGGCGGCAGCGGCCGTTTCGGCAGCGCGGCGATCGTCGGCTTCGACAGCGGCGAGATGCCGAGCGCGGAGACGAGGGCGAGGTAGCTGTCGCTTTCCGCGCCGCTCGCCTGCACGAGCGCGAGGTTCGCCTGCGCACGGTTCTGCGTGGCCTGCGCAAGCTCGACGACCGTACCGATGCCATGCTTGAGCCGCGCGCGGGACGCCGCGAGGATCGCGTCCGCGTTCGCGAGGCCCTGCTGCGCGCTGACCGCGCGCGAGCGGGCGGCTTCGTACCGGTAATACGCGACGGTCACGTCGTGGATCACCTGCTGGTGCACGGCCGTGAACGCGACGTTCGACGCGATCGACGCCTGCTCGGCCGCTTCGACGCGCGCCGCGCGGCCGCCGAAATCGAACAGCAGCCATTGCAGCGACAGCGCCGAGATCGTGCCGTGCACGGTCGTGTTGCTCGACGCGTCGCCGAGGAGCGTCGACGTCGAGCCGTGGCTCGTCTGGTACGCGCCCATCGCGGTCGCCGAAAGGTTCGGCAGGTACGCGGCCTTCGCGATGCCGACCGCGAGCGCCGCGTTGCGCGCGTCGTTCCATGCGATGCGCGTCAGCGGGTTCGCCGACTCGGCGAGATCGATCAGCTCGGGCAGCGTGTACGCATGGGCGGCATCGAGCGTGGCAGGCGGCGATACCGACGCGAGCGCGGGCGTGGCCGGCAGCGTGTAGTCGTGCGCGCCTTGCGCGGTCGTGAGCGGCGGTGCCGGCACGATGTCGCCCGCGGCCGATGTTTGCGGCTGCCACGGGCGGTCGGACGCCTCCGGCGCCAGATCGATCGACGACGTCGCGCAGCCGGCCAGTGCGACGGCGGTCGCGAGGGCGGCGGCGGCGATCGAGGCGGCCGGCGGTTCAGGTAGGCGCATGGGGAACAGGCTCCTTCGGTGTGGCTTGACGGGCGGCGTCGGCGATGTGCGCGAGCCGCGTGTCGATCAGGTTCAGCAGCGCGTCGCGTGCGGGGTCGATGGGGGCAGCGGGGGCGGCGCCCGGCGGTGGGGCCGGCGGCGCGGGGGAGGCCGCATGAGGCGCGGCTTCGCCGTCACGCAGGTCGACCACGCGTGCGAGCCGATCGCCGATCGCCGCGTCGCCCGGAGCGCGTTCGGCGAGCAGGAACAGCGGGCCTTCGAGCGCGCCGAGTTCCGCGAGTGCGCGCCGTCGCGCGGCGAGCCACGTGGCGGCCGGCCTCACCCACGACGGTTCGTAATGGATCAGGCCGAGCTCCTGCGCGATCGCGCCGTGGCGTGCGAACGCTTCGGCGGCCAGTGCGCGCCGCTCGGCCGGCTGCGCGATCTGCGCGAGGCGCCGCCACTGGTCGAGCAGCGCCGTAAGCGCCGTGTCGATCTGCTTGCCGATGCTGACCGGCCAGATGCGCGTGAACACGAGATACACGACCACGTTGCCGAGCAGGATGCCGATCGTGCGATCGCGCGCGAGCGTGAGGTCGAAGCCGGGGCCCGCGCCCTGGATCACGCACAGGAAGAACGCGAAGGCGACCTGGAAGCCCGCGTAAGCGATGCGCGGCGATCCGAACGCGACCCACGCGGCGAGCCACGCGCCGGTGAACACGAGCGCCATCAGCTCGCCGATCGACGACAGCGACGGCACGACGAACACGAGTGCGGCCGTCCCGATCAGCGCGCCGACGATGCAGCCGGCGATGCGCAGCGTCAGCTTCTCGACCGTTTCGGCCGTCGAGCCGAGCGACACCATGTAGCAGGTGATGAAGCAGGTGTGGATGCCCGGCCAGTCGAGCTGGGAGTACAGCAAGTAGCAGAACATCGCGGCGACCGTCGTTTTCAGCGCATAGCGGACGTGGTCGGGATTGGTGCGCGCATCGGGCAGGAAGAAGCCGCCGCCGGGGGCGGGCGGCGCAGGCGGTGCGGCGGGCTCGGCACGGGTGTCGGCGGTGGCCGTATCGGCCGATGCGTCCTTCAAGGCCGGTTCCGCGAAATGCGTGATCGCCGTGTGCAGATCCGTTGCGACGACGCGCGCGAGCGGCGGCAGCGTATCGGCTGCCGGCAGCGCGAGCGTCACCTCGACCGGATAGCCGCCGCGTTCGAGGATGGCGGCCATGTCGTCGAGCGTCGTTGCGATCGGCTCGACAAACGTGTCGGGCAGCCTTGCGTCGGGTTCGCGGTCGGCGAGCGCGACCGCGACGAGCAGCGCGGTGCTCGATGCGATGGCCTGCCGCAGCGCGACGACGTCGACGGCCGCCGACGAGCCTTCGAGCTTCGATAGCTTGAGCCACGTGAGCAACTGCTTGTCGCCTTCGCGCAGGCTCGCGTCGAACGCGGCGAGCGCGTTGTCGCCGTCATCGCCTCGCAGCCGCCGGGCGGCGAGCCGCAGCCGTTTCGCGAGCTGCGCCTGCGCGAGCTTGCGCGGCGACGGTGCGATCAGCAGGTTGACGACGATCGCGACGCCGACCGGGATCGCGACCATCAGCCACGCATAGAGCAGCGCGCGCGTCGCGGCTTCGCCGAACGGCGCCAGGCCGAGCTGGTCGAGCCCGAAGCCGACGATCATCGCGAGGATCGCGCCGACCGGGCGCAGCTTGCTTGCCGACGTCAGGTAGAGCAGGCCGACCGACAGCACGGCCATGCACGCGACGCGGAGGATCGAATAGTCGATGCTGAAGATCGCGACGCCCATCACGAGCGCGATGACGACCGTGACGAGCAGCAGCATCGCGACCGCGAGCACGACGCTCGTCACGCGGTCCGCGCGGTTCAGGAAGAACACGACGTATACGGAGATCGCGGCCTCCGGCGTGCCGTACCCGCTCGTCACCAGTACGACGAGCGCGCAGATCAGCGCGACGCGCACGGCCATCGCCGTGCGCCCGGGAAACGGCGCGAGCAGTCGCAGGACTTCGCGCGGGCCCGGCGAGCGGACCTCAGCGGCAGGCTGAGCCATGCCGGACCTCGACGATCGCACTGGCGCCGACGCGCACGAGCTTGCCGTCGGGTTCGTCGAGCTTCACGCGCACGGGGAAGCGTTGCGCGACGTGCACCCAGTTCACCGAGTTCTGCACGATCGGCAGCGAGCGCGGCAGGTTGATGCGAGCACTGTCCGCGATGCCCGCGCCGATGCCGACGACCTTGCCCGTCATCGGGCGGCTGCGGTCGATCATCGAATAGACGGTCGCGCAGTCGCCGAGCTCGATGCGGTTCAGCGACGTCTCGCGGAAATTGCCGACGGCGAACCATTCGCTTGCGTCGATCAGCGTGAAGATCGACTGGTTCGGTGCGAGGGTTTCGCCCGCGAGCACGCTCAGGCCCGTCACGAGCCCGTCGTGCGGGGCGCGCACGACCGTGTCGTCGAGCGCGTGCTGCGCGCGGGCCAGCGCGGCCTCGCGCGCATGCAGCGTCGCGATCGCGTCGGCGTCGTCGCCGATCGTCTGCGCGGACGCGCGCTGCTGCTCCTGCGCCTGCGCGAGCGACACGGCCGCGTCGCGCTGGCGGACCTTCGCCTGATCGAACTGCTGCGCGCTGACGTAGCCCTGCGCGGCAAGCGGTGCGAGCCGGTTCACGTCGCGCGTCGCGAGGTCGGCGTTCTGCGTCGCGCGCTTGACCTGCTCGGCGGCGACCGCCGCGTTCGAGCGCTCGCCGATCAGCGACCGGCGGCGCGTGTCGAGCGATGCGCGTGCGAGCTCGAGATCGGCCTGCGCCTGCGCAACCGTCAGCCGGTACGGCACCGGATCGATTTCATACAGCAGGTCGCCTTTGGCGACGCGCTGGTTTTCATGCACCGCGAGCCGCACGATGCGCCCGCCGACAGGCGATGCGACATGCACGACGTCCGAGTCGATCGACGCGTCGTCGGTGGACGGGTAGGCCGTCGTGCGGTGGTACGCGTATGCGAGCGCCGCGATGCCGAGCGCGACGATCGCGAGCGCGATCGCACGGCCTTTGATGGACGGGCGGGCAGTTCCGGCGGCCTTCATGCGAACGGCCCCGTGCCGGTGAGCCAGACGATCACGGCGACCACGAGCCCGATCGCGGTGCAGACGGCAAGCTGGTAAGGGACCGTGGCGGCCCAGCCGGTCGCGACGAATATGCGGTGCGCGACGATCGCGCCGACGATGCCAATGATCGCGCTGACGAGCCAGAGCGGGAAATACGCGCCGAACAGCACGTACGACGGTGCGCCGCGCGATGCGCAGCCCGCGAGCGGCAGGGCGGGCGCCAGGGCGGCGGCGACGCGCAAGGGCGCGCGCGGCATTGTTTTTCTCATGGTGTGGCGAGCTCGACGATGGGGGTGGATGCCGGGCGCGGCGCAATGCGGTTCGCCGCCGCGACGACGATTCCGCGATACGGAGCCGATAATAAAGCAGCACGATGCGGATCGCCAGCCGTCCGTCCCGCATGTGCGGCACGCCCCGTGGCCGGAATCGCGTTTCGGCAGCGGCGTGCGGATCGTCGCGATTCTGCCAGCGTGCGCTCGTGTAGGGTTGCTAACGGACTGTAAAGGATCGTCAGATTAAAGAGGGCGCGCTGCATTTCTCGTGCCGACGCGGCGGAATCGGCGTGGAAACGGCGCGATCACCGCCCGAAGCCACGCGAACCTCCACCCGTGGTCGCGACCGGTCGTCGTAGCCGGGATCTGTGTACCATCGTACGTATGGCGCGAAGCGCGGCATGGGGCGTCACGGCCCCGTGTGACGGATTTCGCGGAAGCCGTATTGCAACGAAGGTGAGCGCTCCATGCGAAGTTTCTTTGTCCGGTTCATTGCAATCGGCGTGTTGTTCCATCTGTACGTCGGGATGCGGATCATTCCCGACGCATTCGCGTCGCCGGCGGCGCGCACGATCGCGGCGCTCGTGCTGGCGAGCTTCGTCGTGCTGATTCCGGTCGGCATGTTCTCGCGCCGCTTCGACGAAGGCTGGGCCGCGACGCTGGTCGGCTGGGCCGGCTCGCTCGTGATGGGCTTCTTTTCGTCGCTGCTCGTACTGACGTTCCTGCGCGAATTCGTGCTGCTCGGCGTGTTCGCGTGGCGGCATCTCGGGCACGACGGCGCGTGGAGCGGCGCTGCAGCCGACACGGCGCTCGGCGTCCTGGCGGCTGCGGTGCTCGTCACCGCGATCGGGTTCGTCGGCGCGCGCCGCACGGCGGCGGTCAAGCGCGTGTCGATTCCGGTCGACGGGCTGCCGGCCGCGCTCGACGGGCTGACGATCGTGCAACTGTCCGACATCCACGTCGGGCCGACGATCAAGCGGCCCTATATCGAACGGATCGTGCGCGCGGTCAATGCGCTCGAGGCCGACCTCGTCGTCGTGACGGGCGACGTGGTCGACGGCTCGGTCAAGCGCCTGCGCGAGCATACGGCGCCGCTCGGCCGCATGCGGTCGCGGCACGGCAGCTTTCTCGTGACGGGCAACCACGAGTATTACGCGGGTGCGCACGAGTGGATCGACGAATTCCGGCGCATCGGGCTGACGGTGCTGCTGAACGAGCACGTGCTGATCGAGCACGACGGCGCGCGCGCGGTGCTCGCGGGCGTGACCGACTTCACCGCCGGCGGGTTCGATCCCGCGCATCGCAGCGACCCCGAGCAGGCGCTGGCGGGCGCGCCGCGCGACGTCGGCACGAAGATCCTGCTCGCGCACCAGCCGCGCAGCGCGGAAGCGGCGAGCCGCGCGGGTTTTACCGTGCAGTTGTCGGGGCATACGCACGGCGGCCAGTTCCTGCCGTGGCCGCCGTTCGTACGGATGCAGCAGCCGGTGATCGGCGGGCTGAGCCGCTTCGGCGATCTGTGGCTCTATACGAGCCGCGGCACCGGATACTGGGGGCCGCCGAACCGCTTCGGCGTGCCGTCCGAGATCGCGCTGATCCGGCTGACGCGCGGCGGTTAGCGAGGCGTCACTCGATGCGCGCGATATCGTCGAAGTCGAAGCGCGGGCTGCGCGGGAACAGGCCGGCCGGGTCGCCGTAGCCGAGATTCACGAGGAAATTGCTCTTGATCGCGGTGCCCGCAAAGAATTCGGCATCGACCTTCGCGCCGTCGAAGCCCGACATCGGGCCCGCATCGAGGCCGAGCGCGCGCGCGGCGAGGATCAGGTACGCGCCCTGCAGCGACGCGTTGCGGAATGCGGTGGCCTCGATCAGCGCAGCGTTGCCGGCGAACCAGCTCCGTGCGTCGGCGTGCGGAAACAGGCGCGGCAAGTGATCGTAGAACGCGAAGTCCATGCCGACGATCACGGTGACGGGCGCGGCCATCGTCTTCGCGAGATTGCCTTCGGACAACGCGGGCTTCAGGCGCGCCTTCGCCTCGGGCGACTTGACGAACACGAAGCGCGCCGGGCTCGAGTTCGCCGACGTCGGGCCGAATTTCGTCAGGTCGATCAGCCGGTGCAGCAGCGCGTCGTCGACGGGTTTGTCCTGCCACGCGTTGTGCGTGCGCGCGGTGCGGAACAGTTGATCGAGGGCGGCATCGGAGAGCGTCGTCATGATGGGATCCGGAAAGAAAGCGGCCGGGTCGCGCCGGCCGGCATGGCGGAAGAACGCAGCGCCCTGGATAAGGGCGCGCTGCGACACGGCGCGATGATAGCGTGGCGCGCGAAAACGCACCGGCGTCGCAATCGGCGATTCGAGCGCTCGGGCGTGTGACGCGCCGGAATGACAGCGCATGGCGGCGCGCGTCGCCGTTGGCTACCATGCAGACATGGTTCGCCCGCATCGTTCACCCCTGCCTGATTCCGACATGTCGACGCCCGATCTTTTCCCCGATACGCCCGCGCCCGACGTGGACTGGTACCCGGACTGGCTCGCGCCGGCCGAGGCCGATCGCGTGCTGGCCGCGCTGATCGACGAGGTCGCGTGGCGGCAGGACACGATCCGCACGCCACGCGGACGCATTCCGCTGCCGCGGCTCACCGCGTGGCAGGGCGAGCCCGACGCCGTCTACGTGTATTCGGGAATCCGCAACGTGCCCGCGCCGTGGACGCCGGCCGTGCTCGACCTGAAGCACGCGGTCGAGGCGACGTGCGGCGCGCGTTTCAACAGCGTGCTGCTCAATCGTTATCGCAACGGGCAGGACAGTCTCGGCTGGCATGCGGACAACGAGCCGGAGCTCGGCGACGCGCCGGTGATCGCGTCGGTGAGCCTCGGTGCGATGCGCGTGTTCGACCTGCGTCATCGTGTGACCGGCGTCGTGCATGCGTACCGGCTGACGCACGGCAGCCTGCTGGTGATGCGCGGCCGCACGCAGGCCGAATGGCAGCACCGAGTGCCGAAGGCGCCGGCCGTGCAGGGCGAGCGCGTCAACCTGACGTTCCGGCGGGTGGTGACGGCGGAGGCGGGCCCGTAGCCGCGCCGATCGGATGGTTCGCCACCCGGGGTCGCGACCCGTTTTCAACCGATCCAGCCCATCGGTCGTCCATGCGGCACGTTGCCGCACACGTTGTGTGCGCGCGGAGGGAATAGGCCCGTAAGGCCCGTGCCATAAGGATTTCAGGTGGATTTCATCGACCGCCCGGTTCTGATAGGCAGGTGTAAGCCCTGATGGTGCGTCGCAACATTCCTTGACTAGACTGTCGAAAAGCTGAAACGCGCCGCGAGCCGGCGCATCTTTTCGACATGTCCGACGCGTTGCCGATGCGGCGCGCAGGGCAGGAGCACAACCCGTGACCGTACTGGACTCATCCCTCGAACCCTCGCTGCACGTCTTCGAACAAGACGGCGGATGGCAATGGGCGCTGACGGTGAAGCGGGCATCTGGCGTCGGTGTGAAAGTCGTTGCATTCAGCACGGACGGCTTCCGCGGCGAAGCCGACGCCTATGCCGCCGGTCAGCTCGCGCGCGTCGAGTACGACGCCGCCGTGACGGCCTGACGCCGTCGCGCCGATCCCGTTCGCGGATCGGCGCGGTCGTTTATTTCCATCCGCTTTTCCATCCGTTTCCTTTCGTGCATCGGTCGGGACTATGCCGCCCGATGCCGCGCACGACGCACCCGAACGCATATCGAGCATTGCCGGCAGGCCGCCGTCATACCCGGCGACGTTCCGATGGGCAGTCCTGTCTATCGCTGTTATCCTTCCGATCGCATCAGGCTATATGAAGGCCCCGCGGTCCGGTCGGGCGCATCGGGCCGCCGGCCGCATGAGCCGGATCGTGTTGATCCGGTCCGGTCGAAAATCCATAATCAAGCATTGCGGGTCTTTCTTGAACGCTTCCATTCCGTCCATGTGCAGAGGGTCAATCCAACGATGAGCGGCGCATCGAAACCGCCGGCGAAGCCGGCAAGCGCGCCGCGTGCGACTGCGGGCGAGGACGTCGACCACGACGCGCCGAAGCAGGGCGCCGGCGACGACGAATCGTCCGGCGGCGCGTCGTCGTATCTGGTGCCGGGCCTCGAACGCGGGCTGCGGATCCTCGCCGAATTCTCGGCGCGCGAACCCGTGCTCGGCGCGCCCGAGCTGTCGAAGCGCATCGGCATCCCGCGCACGACGACCTTCCGCCTGCTGCAGACGCTCGAGGCGCTCGGTTTTCTCGAACGCGTGAACGGCGACCGCCATTTCCGGCTCGGCGTCGGCGTGCTGCGGCTCGGCTTCGAATACCTGAATTCGCTGGAACTGACCGATCTCGGCACACCCGTGCTCGAACGGCTGCGCGACGCGACGGGCCTGTCGACGCACCTGCTGATCCGCGACCAGCGCGACGTCGTGTTCGTCGCGAAGGCACAGAGCAACACGTCGATGTTCGGTTCGGTGAAGGTGCACGTCGGCACGCGGCTGCCGGCGCACGCGACCGTGCACGGGCACGTGCTGATGGGCGACCTCACGCGCGACGCGTTGCGTCAGCTGTATCCGGAAAAGCGGCTCGAACAATTTACCGAACGCACGCCGGGCACCGTCGACGAACTTTACGAGCGCGTGCGTCACTATGCGCGGCTCGGCTACGCGGTCAGCGAGGCCGCGTTCGAGAGCGGCATCTCGGCCGTGACCGCACCCGTGCGCGACCATTCGGGCGCGATCGTCGCGGCGATCACCGCGACGGTGCCGCGCTCGGAGATCGGCGAGGCCGGCGAGAAGGAGCGGCTCGTCGAAGCGGTTTGCGGTGCGGCGGTCGACCTGTCGCAGCGCCTGAACTACCGGCCGCTCGAAAGCGACCCGACGTTCGCGCACGCGCGCCGCCGGGTCGCGATGTTCTGATCCGTCGCACGCGCCGCGTCGTGCGGCTTTATCCATCCATCGCCAATGAAAAAGAGCAGCCCGCGGGCTGCTCTTTTCGTTTCCGGCCTCGGGCGCGTGCGCCCGTCGCCGCTCAGAACGAATGGTGGATGCCGGTCAGCACGATCACCTGGTTCGCGGTGCTCGAAGCGCCGGCCGTGAAGAACGCGGCCTTCGCGCCGCCCGAGCCGTGCTCGTACAGCACGTTCGCGTACAGCTGCGTGCGCTTGGACAGCGAATAGATGTCCCCGAGCTCGACCTGCGTCCAGCGGCGGCCGGCCAGCGTCGTGGTCGCCGCGCCGCCCGCGATCGTGTTGAACGCGCTGCTGCGGTAGTTCACGCCCGCGTCGTAGCTCTGGAACGTATCCGAAAAGCCGTTCGACTGCATCTTCGTGCGCGTGTACAGGCCGTGCACGAGGAAGTCGCCGAACTGGTAGGACGCGCCCGCGCCGATGTTCTCGACCTTGCTCGCGATGTAGCCGTTCGCGGTGTTCTGCCCCTGGAACGACGTGATGCCGGTCGTGCCGATCAGGATCGAGCGGTCATGCTCGTTCGAGTACACGGCGGACGCCTTGAACGGCCCGTTCGCATAGTTCAGCGCGACGCCGACCGACTTGCCGGTCGAGAAGTTCGTCGTGTTGCCGAGCGCCATCGTCGCCGCGGCCGAGAAGCCCGCGAAGCTCGGCGAACGGTACTTGACCGAGTTGTTGTACGGCACGTTGCCGGTCGCGGCGAGCCCGTCGATGTTGCCGGGGTGGAACGCATACCAGCTCATCGCGAGGTAGGCCGTGCTGAGCGGATCGAGATAGTCGAACGTCAGCGGCGTCTGCCGGCCGAGCGTCAGCGTGCCGTAGCGTTCCGAGCTGAGGCCGACGAATGCCGCGCGGTTCCAGATCGTGTTCGCAGTCGCGAACTGGCCGTTGTTCGTATAGAAGCCGTTTTCGAGCTGGAAGATCGCCGACAGGCCGTCGCCGAGGTCTTCTTTGCCCTTCAGGCCCCACCGATCGGGCTGCGTATTGCCCTGGATCATCGCCCACTTCGCATGGCCGCCGACGTTGTTCACGTACGCGACGCCCGCATCCATGCTGCCGTACAGCACCACGCTGCTCTGCGCCCACGCGCCCGACGCTGCGCCCAATCCGATCACTGCTGCTGCTACCGCATGCTTGACCATTTGATCTCCTGAATCTCCAACCTGATGAAAACGTGCCGTGGCGGCACGCGCGGGAACGGCCGGCCGTCGCGCGTTTTCGCCATCGAGTGGGCATTCGTATGTTCCATATAAGGAACAATGTGCCTCTGATGGAATGGAGTATAGAGGCGTCCAGCACCGGATCAAAAATAATTTTTTCGGGACGGATGGGTTTCTGACCGATGCCCGGTCTCGGTGCGCGAAGCCCGCGTAAACCCGGTAAATCCCCGCCATATAACAAAAAAATTCGTTTGACGAGATCGGCGCGCGAGAGCGCCGACCCGACGGTCAGTGTTTTCCCTAGGACGTGCAGCTTTTTGTTTTACTCGCGGAAAGTCGCTCCTATAATCACCATCCATAAACTGCTGTTCCGGGTATGGAACAAATCCGGAGCGAACCGAGAGTCGATCAGAAGGAAAGGTGTGAGATGTCTGAACAATGGGTTTGTGCCGGGCACGCCGGCGCGCTGTCGGAAGACACGCCGATCGAGTTCAAGCGGACCGACGGCGTCGAAATCGGGATCTACCGCGTCGGCGACGAGGTGTATGCGCTCGAGAACGTGTGCCCGCATGCATACGCGCTACTGACGCAGGGGTTCGTCGACGAAGGCACTGTCGAATGCCCGCTGCACGAGGCCGTGTTCGACATCAAGACGGGCGAATGCCTGAAGGGTCCGGGCGGACGCGCACTGAAGCAGTACGCGGTGCGGCTGGCCGGCGAGGAAATCCAGATCAAGGTGGAATGACATGAAAGAAGCGACCGTCAACTTCAATCCCTTCCTGAAGCCGTGGGTGGCGCCGCAGCCGAACAACGTCGCCGGCAAGGGGCAGATCGAGATCCCGGGCCAGGTCGAGAACCAGGTCTGGCAGAACCGCAAGGCCGAGCCCACCCAATATGAAAACGACCTCGGCGACGCGCTCGAACGCGTGTTCGAGAGCGGGGCGACCGAGCTGGACGATGTCGTCGCGGGCCTGAACCGCATCGGCTTTCGCGCGCCGGACGGCACGGCGTGGACGCCTGAGCGCTTTCGCGCCGAAATGGCCTCGCTGGCGGAATGAGCGCGCGCACCGCGTGACCGCCGACCCGACGACAACCGCATCCGGAGCACACTGATGACGTCCCCCGCACAACACGAAACACAACACGACCCGGTCCGCGCGTATCTCGACCGCGGCATCAAGAACTACTGGTATCCCGTCGCCCCGAGCTGGCAGGTGTCGAACGCGCCTGTCGGCCTCACGCGCCTGTCCGAGCAGATCGTGCTGTGGCGCGATCACGAAGGCAAGGTTCACGCGCTGGAAGATCGCTGCCCGCACCGCGGCGCGCGCCTGTCGCTCGGCTGGAACCTCGGCGGCAACATCGCCTGCTGGTATCACGGCATCGAAGTCGACGGCGGCGGCACCGTCAATCGCGTGCCGGCGGTCGCGAACTGTCCGCTCGAAGGCATGAAGTGCGTGAAGTCCTATCCGGTCGAAGAGAAGGCCGGCGCGATCTTCCTGTGGTTCGGCGATGAAGCGCACGGCGAGCCGGCGCCGCTGAACCTGCCCGAGGAACTGGTCGACGACGCATACGGCCACTTCCTGTGCGTGTCGAACTGGAAGTGCAATTACCAGTACGCGATCGACAACGTGATGGACCCGATGCACGGCGCGTACCTGCATGCCACCTCGCACTCGATGGCCGAAGGCGACAAGCAGGCCGACATGCGCGTACGCAAGACGGAAACGGGCCTGATGTTCGAGAAGATCGGCCAACGCGACGTGAACTTCGACTGGGTCGAGCTCGGCGAAACGGGCTGCCTGTGGATGCGCCTCGCGATTCCGTACAAGCAGAAGTTCGGCCCGGGCGGCAACTTCGGGATCATTGGCTTCGCGACGCCGGTCGACGGCGACAACTGCCAGGTCTATTTCTGGCGCACCCGCAAGGTCAGCGGCTGGCAGCGCGACGTCTGGCGCTTCATGTACCGCAACCGCCTCGAGGGCCTGCACTGGGACGTGCTCGAGCAGGACCGCTACGTCCTCGAAAGCCTCGCGCCGAATGCGCGCGATCACGAATACCTGTACCAGCACGACGTCGGCATGACGCGTGTGCGCCGGATGCTGCGCACGCGTGCGCAGGAGCATCTTTCCGCACTCGACGCGCATCGCGCGGCGCAGGCGCAGGCCGCATCGGAGCCGGCAAATGGCTGAGCGCGCTCCGGTCGTGTCGCTCGCGGGTCGCCGCGTGCTCGTCACGGGCGGCGCGCGCGGGCTCGGCGCGGCGTTCGTGACGGCGCTCGTCGACGCGGGCGCGCAGGTCGCGTTCGGCGACGTGCTGGCCGACGAAGGCCGTGCGCTTGCCGCGCAACTCTGCGAAGCGGGCCACGTCGCGCATTTCTTCGCACTCGATCTCGCCGATCCGGCGAGCGTCACCGCGTTCGTCGCGCAGGGCGCGGCGGCGCTCGGCGGCATCGACGCGTTGATCAACAACGCGGCGATCACGAACTCCGGCGGCAAGCTGTCGACGGAACTCGACGTGTCGACGTGGGACGCCGTGATGAACGTGAACGTGCGCGGCGTGTGGCTCGTCAGCAACGCGGCGCTGCCGTACCTCGCGCAGTCGGGCCGTGGCGCGATCGTGAACCTCGCATCGGATACCGCGCTGTGGGGCGCGCCGAAGCTGCTCGCGTACGTCGCGAGCAAGGGCGCCGTGATCGCGATGACGCATGCGCAGGCGCGCGAGTTCGGCGCGCACGGCGTGACGGTCAACGCGATCGCGCCGGGGCTGACCGAAGTCGAGGCGACGGCCTACGTGCCGGCCGAGCGCCACGCGTTCTACATGCAGGGCCGCGCGCTGACGCGCGCGCAGGTGCCCGACGACGTGACGGGCCCCGTGCTGTTCCTGCTGTCGGACGGCGCGCGCTTCGTGACGGGTCAACTGCTGCCGGTCAACGGCGGCTTCGTAATGAATTGAATTGAAGTTTCACTCTGAATGAAGGAGAGGACGATGGCGGATGCAGATCTCGAACGCAAGTCGTGGGACCAGCCGGAAGGCGCAAGCTTCGGCGACTGGATGGAAGGGCGTGTCGCGCGCTACGCGACGCGGCGCTACGACTGGGATGCGCTGAAGTTCCAGGCCGACTACGACCCGAAGTATCGCCGTGCGCAGATGCGCTACGTCGGCACGGGCGGCACGGGCGTCGCGAAGGACGTCAACACGGTGCCGGCCGGCAACTTCACGTTTTCGACGATGGTCATCCCGGCCGGCAACATCGGCCCGAGCCACATCCACATCGACGTCGAGGAAATCTTCTTCGTGCTGCGCGGCAAGATGAAGGTGATCTGCGAGCGCGACGGCGAGACCTGGGAAGCGATCCTCGGCGAGCGCGACCTGATCTCGGTGCCGCCGGGCGTGTATCGCACGGAAATCAACATCGGCGAGGAAGACGCGCTGATGTGCGTGATGCTCGGTTCGCCGAAGCCCATCACGCCGACGTATCCGCCGGATTCGCCGCTCGCGAAGATCAAGCGCTGAGACGGGGCGGAACAAGCAATGAGTGTCATCGACAAACGTGAACGCGACCGCACCGCGGCGTTCGCCGCGCTGCTCGGGCAGTTTCCCGAACGGCGCTGCGCGGCCGGCGCGGCGGGCACGATCGGTTTTCGCGAGGCCGGCGCGCAGCATGCGGGCCACGCGCTGCCCGTCGTGCTGCTGCACGGGATCGGCTCGGGCGCAGCATCGTGGGTGCGCCAGCTCGACACGCTCGGCGCGTCGCGACGCGTCCTGGCGTGGGATGCGCCCGGCTACGGCGTGTCGACCCCGGTGCACGGCGCGTCGCCGGCGGCCGCCGATTACGCGGCGTCGCTGAACGCGTGGCTCGAGGCACTCGGCATCGAACGCTGCGTGCTGGTCGGGCATTCGCTCGGCGCGATCGTCGCAGGCGGGTTGGCCCGTCTGATGCCCGCGCGGATCGCCGGCCTGCTGCTGATCTCGCCCGCGGGCGGTTACGGCAGCGCGCCCGCGGAAACGCGCGACACGCGCCGCGATGCACGCCTTGCCATGCTCGAGGAACTCGGCCCGGCCGGACTCGCCGAGCAGCGCAGCGGCAACATGCTGTCGGGCTTCGCGAGCGAGGATGCGCGTGCGTGGGTGCGCTGGAACATGGCGCGCATCGTGCCGGCCGGCTATGCGCAGGCCACGCATCTGCTCGCGAACGCCGATCTCGCGTCCGATCTCGCCGGCTTTCGCGGTCGCACGGCGGTGGCGGTCGGCGCGAACGACGCGATCACGCCGCCTGCCGCGTGCGAGCGCATCGCCGCGGCAGCGCACGTCGGGTTGCAGGTGATTCCGCAGGCAGGTCATGCGGGTTACGTGGAAGCACCGGGGGTTTATTCGTCGCTGATCGACGCGTTCTGCCGTCAGTGCGATCGTCAACGGGGGCTGGAATGAGAGAACCGTTGCAGCAGCAGGATGCGGACTCCGCGAAGTCCGAGGCCAACTACGTGGTGCCGGGCCTCGAACGCGGTTTGCGAATCCTCGCCGAATTCTCGCCGCGCGAGCCGGTACTGGGCGCGCCGGAGTTGTCCAAGCGGCTCGGCATTCCGCGCACGACGGTGTTCCGTCTGCTGCAGACGCTCGAATCGCTCGGCTTTCTCGAGCGCGCGGACAAGGATCGAAACTACAAGCTCGGCATCGCCGTCCTGCGGCTCGGCTTCGAATACCTGAGCTCGCTCGAGCTGACCGATCTCGGCCTGCCCGTGATCGAGAGCCTGCGCGACGCGACCGGTTTCACGACGCACATCGTGATCCGCGACGGCCGCGACGTGGTGTTCGTCGCGAAGGCGCAGAGCCAGTCGCCGGTGTTCAGCTCGATTCGCGTGAACGTCGGCACACGCTTGCCCGCGTATGCGACGACGCACGGCCACGTGCTGATGGGCGACCTGTCGTTGAATGAGCTGCGCGCGCTGTATCCGGAAGGCACGCTGAACCGGATGACGAGCGCGACGCCGGAGACGGTCGACGCGCTGTACGAAGTGATCCGCGAGGATGCGCTGCGCGGCTACGGCGTCAGCAATTCGTCGTTCGAACGCGGCATTTCGGTGGTCACGGCGCCGGTGCGCAACGACACGCAGAGGATCGTCGCGTGCATCACCGTGACGGTGCCTCGGCCGGAGATCGACGCGGCGCTGATCGCCGACGGCCTGATCGACAAGGTGCAGCGCGCGGCGGCGGAACTGTCGCGGCGGCTCAATTACCGCTCGGATGACGAGCACACGTTTATGAAGGCTTTAGGACTCCGATGATTGAGATCGATCTGACGGGGCAGGTGGCGGTGGTGACGGGCGGTTCGTCCGGCATCGGCCTCGCGACTGCCGAACGGTTCCTGCAGGCCGGCGCGTCGGTCGCGATTTGCGGCCGCGACGGCGAACGCCTCGCGCGCGCGCAAGCGCTGCTCGGCGAGAAATACCCGGACGCGCAACTGCTCGCCGTGCGCTGCAACGTGCTCGACGAAGCCGATGTGGCCGCGTTCGCGCAGACCGTGTCCGACCGCTTCGGCCGCGCCGACATGCTGGTCAACAACGCAGGCCAGGGCCGCGTGTCGACCTTCGCGGACACGACCGACGACGCATGGCGCGAAGAGCTCGATCTGAAGTACTTCAGCATCATTCGCCCGACGCGCGCCTTCCTGCCGCTGCTGCGCGACGCGCAGGCGCCGACGATCACCTGCGTGAACTCGCTGCTCGCGCTGCAGCCGGAGCCGCACATGGTCGCGACGTCGTCGGCGCGCGCGGGTGTGCTGAGCCTCGTGAAGTCGCTCGCGACCGAACTCGCGCCGCAGCGCATCCGCGTGAACTCGATCCTGATCGGCATCGTCGAGTCGGGTCAATGGCGCCGCCGCTACGAAGCGCAGGCGCAGGCCGGCGAAAGCTGGGAGGACTGGACGGGCGCGCTCGCCCGCAAGAAGAACATCCCGCTGAACCGCTTCGGCAAGCCTGACGAGGCAGCCTGGGCACTTTTTTATCTCGCAACGCATCTGTCGTCCTACACGACGGGCAGCCATATCGACGTTTCTGGAGGCTTTGCACGCCATGTCTAAAAAAACCACGGTTGGCGAGCTGATTGCCGCCTTTCTCGAGCAGTGCGACGTCAAAACCGCATTCGGTGTCATCTCGATCCACAACATGCCGATCCTCGACGCGATCAACTCGCGCGGCAACATCCGGTATGTCGGCGCGCGCGGTGAAGCGGGCGCGGTGAACATGGCCGACGGCCTCGCCCGCGTGTCGGGCGGCCTCGGCGTCGCGTTCACGAGCACCGGCACGGCGGCGGGCAACGCAGCGGGTGCGATGGTCGAGGCGCTGACGGCCGGCACCGCGCTGCTGCACATCACGGGGCAGATCGAGACGCCGTACCTCGACCAGGATCTCGCCTACATCCACGAAGCGCCGGACCAGCTCACGATGCTCGACGCGATCTCGAAGGCCGCGTTCCGCGTGCGCACGGTCGAGACCGTGCTGCCGACGATCCGCGAAGCGGTGCGCATCGCGCAGACCGCGCCGACGGGGCCCGTGTCGGTCGAGATTCCGATCGACATCCAGGCTGCCGAAATCGAGTGGCCGGAAGATCTCGCGCCGGCGCACGTCGCGGTGCGCGAGCACGACGACGCACGCGTCGCGAAGCTCGCCGATGCGTTGGCGGCCAAGCGCCGTCCGCTGTTGTGGATCGGCGGCGGTGCGCGCCACGCCCGTGCGGAAGTCGAACGCCTGGTGAAGCTCGGCTTCGGCGTCGTGACGAGCGTGCAGGGGCGCGGCGTGCTGCCGGAGGATCACCCGGCGACGCTCGGCGCGTTCAACGTGCATGCGTCCGTCGAAGCGTTCTACAAGACCTGCGACGCGCTCGTCGTGGTCGGCTCGCGCCTGCGCGGCAACGAGACGCTGAAGTACAAGCTCGCGCTGCCGCAGCCGCTGTTCCGCATCGACGCCGACGCGCTCGCCGACAACCGCGGCTATCGCAACGAGCTGTTCGTGCACGGCGATTCGAAGCGCGTGCTGGCCGAGCTGGCCGATCGCCTCGAAGGCCGCCTGTCCGTCGATCCGCAGTTCGCGGCCGATCTCGCGGCGGCACGCGAGCAGGCCGTCGCCAGCGTGTCGGAAGGTCTCGGGCCCTACAAGAAGCTGGTCGATACGCTGCAGGGCGCGGTGGGCCGCGACTACAACTGGGTGCGCGACGTGACGATTTCGAACAGCACGTGGGGCAACCGCCTGCTGAAAATCTTCGAACCGCGCGCTGGCGTGCATGCGCTCGGCGGCGGCATCGGCCAGGGCATCCAGATGGGCATCGGCGCGGCACTGGCCGGCGCGGCGGCGAAGACGGTCTGCCTGGTCGGCGACGGCGGCCTGATGGTCAACGTCGGCGAGCTCGTGACGGCCGTGCAGGAAAACGCGAACGTGATGATCGTGCTGATGAACGACCAGTGCTACGGCGTGATCCGCAACATCCAGGACGCGCACTATGGCGGCCGCCGCTGCTTCGTGCAGCTGCACCAGCCGGATTTCGCACAGTTCTGCGCGAGTTTCGGCCTCACGCACTACCGGATCTCGTCGCTCGACCAGGCCGAAGCGATCGTGCGCGAAGGGATGGCGAAGGAAGGGCCGGTGATGGTTGAAGTCGACATGCTGTCGGTCGGCTCGTTCGCATCGCAGTTCGCAGGCCCGCCGGTGAAGAAGGAAGAAACGCCGTCGGAGCGGCAGTATGCGTAACAACCACGCCCACGGGCATGCGCCCGTCGACATCGCGATGATCGGCTTCGGCGCGATCGGTGCGGCCGTGTATCACGCGGTCGAGCACGATGCATCGTTGCGCGTCGCGCACGTGATCGTGCCCGAGCACCAGCGCGACGCGGTGCAGCGTGAGCTCGGAAGCGCGGTGGAGGTCGTATCGTCGGTCGATGCACTGGCCCACCTGCCCGAGTTCGCGCTCGAATGCGCGGGGCACGGCGCGCTCGTCGATCACGTCGTGCCGCTGCTGAAGGCCGGCACCGATTGCGCGGTCGCATCGATCGGCGCGCTGTCCGACCTTGCGCTGCTCGACGTGCTGTCGCAGGCCGCCGACGAAGGCGACGCGACGCTGACGCTGCTGTCCGGCGCGATCGGCGGAATCGACGCGTTGGCGTCGGCGAAGCAGGGCGGCCTCGACGAGGTGCTGTACGTCGGCCGCAAGCCGCCGCTCGGCTGGCTCGGCACACCTGCCGAGGCGTTGTGCGACTTGCGTGCGATGACCGAAGAGAAGGTGATCTTCGAGGGCACCGCACGCGACGCCGCGCGGCTGTATCCGAAGAACGCGAACGTCGCGGCGACGGTCGCGCTCGCGGGCCTCGGCCTCGACGCGACGCGCGTGCGCCTGATTGCCGATCCGGCCGTCGCGCGTAACGTGCACCGCATTACCGCACGCGGCGCGTTCGGCGAAATGTCGCTCGAAATGAGTGGCAAGCCGTTGCCCGACAACCCGAAGACGTCCGCGTTGACCGCGTACAGCGCGATCCGCGCGCTGCGCAACCGCGCGGCCCGCTGCGTGATCTGAGCGTGCGACGCAGCCATTCGGGCCATTGAACGGCCGCCGGCGCCACGGCGCGGGCGGCTGCGCAGAGACAGATTAGTGGGACTTGTGACATGACTCCATTCGATACGAGCCTCGTACCCAACGGCGACATCCTGATCGGCGGCGAGTGGCGGCGCGGTCGCGGCGCGCCTTACGCGAGCATCTACCCGGCCGACCAGTCGCTGAACATGGAAGTATCGACGGCGAACGCGGAAGACGCGGCCGAAGCCGTCGTGGCCGCCGACGCCGCGTGGCGCCGCGCCGACTGGGCCGGCCTCAAGCCGCACCAGCGCGCGCTGGTGCTGTACCGGATCGCCGACCTGATCATGCAGCGTCACGAGGCGCTCGCGAACCTGCAGCGCCGCGACAACGGCAAGCCGATCGGCGAGACGCGCGTGCTGGTGGCGAGCGCCGCCAACACGTTCCGCTATTTCGCGGCGTGCCTGGAAACGCTCGACGAGGAACTGACACCGTCGCGCGGCGACTACCTGACGATGAGCGTGCACGAGCCGATCGGCGTGATCGCGGCGATCACGCCGTGGAATTCGCCGATCGCATCCGACGCGCAGAAGCTCGCGCCGGCGCTCGCCGGCGGCAACGCGGTGGTGCTCAAGCCGGCCGAAGTCACGCCGCTCGTGTCGCTCGCGCTGGCCCGCATCTGCGAGGAGGCCGGCGTGCCGAAGGGCGTGCTGAGCGTGCTGCCGGGCAAGGGCTCGGTGATCGGCGACGTGCTCGTGCGCCATCCGCTCGTGAAGAAGGTGTCGTTTACCGGCGGCACCGAAGTGGGCCGCGGCATCGCGCGCATCGCCGCCGAGAAGCTGATGCCCGTGTCGCTCGAACTCGGCGGCAAGTCGCCGACGATCGTGTGCGACGACGCCGATCTCGATCACGCGGTCAACGGCGTGCTGTACGGCATCTTCAGCTCGTCGGGCGAGGCGTGCATCGCGGGTTCGCGCCTGTTCGTGCAGCGCGCGATCTACGACACGTTCATGCAACGCCTCGTCGAAGGCGCGCGCAAGCTGCGCGTGGGCGACCCGACGCGGCCCGACACGCAGATGGGCCCGCTGATCACCGCGAAGCATCGTGAATCGGTGGAGCGCTACGTCGCGCTCGGGCTGGAGGAAGGCGGCCGCCTGCTGTGCGGCGGCGAGCGGCCGTCGGGCGACGGGCGCGAGGACGGCTTCTTCTACCAGCCGACGATTCTCGAAGGTTTGCCGAACACCGCGCGCATCTGCCAGGAAGAAATCTTCGGACCGGTGCTGGTCGCAATGCCGTTCGACGACGAAGCGTCGCTGATCGCGCAGGCGAACGACAGCGTGTTCGGCCTTGCCGCCGGCATCTGGACGCGCGACTACAAGCGCGCGTGGCGCATTGCGCGCGCGCTCGAGACGGGCACCGTCTGGATCAACACGTACAAGCTGTTTTCGATCTCCACGCCGTTCTCGGGCTGGAAGGAGAGCGGGATGGGCCGCGAGAAGGGCCGTCTCGGCATCCGCGAGTACATGCAGCAGAAGAGCCTCTACTGGGGCTTGAACGACGCGCCGCTGCCGTGGGCGAACTGAGCGAAGGGGAATGACGCAATGAGCATCTTGGGTATCGAGCAGATCACGTACGGTGTCGACGACCTCGCGACGTGCCGGCGCTTTTTCGCCGACTGGGGGCTGAAGGAAGTCGCGCACGACGACACGCGCGCACGTTTCGAAACGCTGAACGGCTGCACCGTGCTGGTCGCCAAGGCCGACGATCCGTCGCTGCCGCCGGCGTTCGAGGCGGGTCCGACGCTGCGCGAGGTGACGTGGGGTGTCGCGACGAAGCTGGAACTCGACACGCTGCGCACGAAACTGGCTGGCCAGCCAGGCTATTACGCGCACGACGACGCGGTGGGTTGCATCGATCCGAACGGCATGGCGATTCGCGTCGAAGTCACGCGCAAGCGCGAACTCGACATCACCGGCTCGCCGTCGAACGTGTGGGGCCAGACGCTGCGCGTCGACCAGCCGAGCCCGATCTATCCGCGCGCGGAACCGGTCGAGGTCGGCCACGTGGTGTTCTTCACGAACTGCCTCGACGCGCAGGAAACGTTCTATCACGAGCTGCTCGGCTTCGAGACGTCGGATCGCTATCCGGGCCGCGGCGCGTTCATGCGTTGCGCGCCGCATGGCGGCCACCACGACCTGTTCCTGCTCGCGTTGCCGAACGGCAAGCGCGGCCTGAACCACGTCGCGTTCACCGTGCGGGACATCCACGAAGTGTTCGGCGGCGGCATGCACATCGACCGCTGCGGCTGGGAAACGCAACTCGGCCCGGGCCGTCATCCGGTGTCGTCCGCGTATTTCTGGTACTTCCAGAACCCGGCCGGCGCGCTGATCGAGTACTACGCGGACGAAGACGTGCTGACGCCCGAGTGGCAGCCGCGCGAATTCGAACCTGGCCCGACCGTGTTCGCCGAATGGGCCGTCGACGGCGGCCTCGACGGCAACACGCGCCGGCAGAAGAACGCGAAGGCGCCGGAAGGCAAGTTCATGACGGAGCGCAAATCATGACCGAAGCGAACTCGCAGGCGTCGGCCGTGCCCGGCACGGTCGTCGTGATCGGCGGCGGCCAGGCCGCCGGCTGGGTGCTGAAGACGCTGCGCGCGGAAGGGTTCGCGGGCCGCCTCGTGATGATCGCCGACGAGCCGCACCTGCCGTACGAACGCCCGCCGCTGTCGAAAGCCGTGCTGGCCGGCGATGCCGACATCGAAACGGTGCGCGTCGTGCGTCCCGACGAATTCGACGCGCTGAACGTCGAGGCGTGGCAGCCGGAACGCGCGGTGTCGATCGACCGTGCGCGCCGCGTGGTGAAGACCGAAAGCGGGCTCGAGATCGAATACGACCGTCTCGTGATCGCCACTGGCGGCACGTCGCGTCGCTTGCCTGATGCAATCGTCAGGACGCCGAACCTGCACTACCTGCGCACGCTCGACGAAGCGGCCGCGCTCGGCGAAAAGCTGCGTGCGAGCCGGCGCGTGCTCGTGATCGGCGGCGGCTGGATCGGCCTCGAAGTCGCTGCGACCGCACGCAAGCTCGGCGTCGAAGCGGTCGTCGTCGAAGGCGCTCCGCGTCTGTGCGGGCGTTCGGTGCCGCAGATCGTGTCGGACTTCCTGCTCGACCTGCATCGCGCGAACGGTGTCGACGTGCGTCTCGGCGCGGCGCTCGCATCGCTCGACGCGCAACCGGACGACGCGTCGAAGGTGCGCGCGACGCTCGCCGACGGCACGACGATCGACGCCGATTTCGCGGTGGCCGGCATCGGCCTTGCGCTGAACGCGACGCTGGCGAGCGACGCGGGCCTGGCGATCGACGACGGCATCGTGGTCGACGAATTCGGTGCGACCAGCGACCCGGCGATCTTCGCGTGCGGCGACGTCGCGAACCATCACAACGGCTGGCTGAAGCGGCGCGTGCGGCTCGAATCGTGGGCGAACGCGCAGAACCAGGCGATCGCGGCAGCGAAGGCCGTGCTCGGCGTGCGCGAGCCGTACGCGGAGATTCCGTGGTTCTGGTCCGATCAGTACGACGTGAACCTGCAGATCCTCGGCGATCTGCCGGCCGATGCGCAGCTCGTCGTGCGCGGCGATCTCGCCGCGCGCCGCGCGACGCTATTTTTCGTAGGCGATGGGCATGTGAGAGGTGTCATCGCCGTCAACAACGCACGTGAGCTCAAGCTCGCACGCAAGTGGATGAACCAGGGCCGGGCAGTGGATACGGAAGCCCTGGCGGACACGACCAAACCGCTTGCCTGACCGGCGAACGATCCAGGAGACACCCCGCATGAGCACTTTCGACAACGTCGTGGCCGGCAGGGCCACGATGGAAGCTGCCGCCTCCACGCCCGGCGCGATCATCGCGCGGCTCGAGCGGCTCCCGGCCAACGCGATGCAGATCCGTGCGCGCGTGCTGATCGGCACCGCCACGTTCTTCGACGGCTTCGACGTGATCACGATCGCGGCGACGCTGCCGCTGCTGATTCACAAGTGGGGGCTGTCGCCGACGCAGATCGGCATGCTGATCGCGTCCGGCGCGATCGGCCAGCTGATCGGTGCGTTCCTGTTTCCCGCGCTCGCGGAAAAGCATGGCCGCGTGAAGGCGATCGCGTGGAGTTCGGCCGTGATCGGCATCACGAGCATCGCGTGCGGCTTCGCGCCGACGTTCGAGATATTCGTGCTGCTGCGGATTTTGCAGGGGCTCGGTCTCGGCGGCGAACTGCCGGTCGCGGCCACGTACATCAACGAAATCACGCGTGCGCACGGTCGCGGCCGCTTCGTGCTGTTGTATGAAATCGTGTTTCCGATCGGTTTGCTGGTGTCGATGGCGCTGGGCGCATGGCTCGTGCCGCGGTTCGGCTGGGAGATCATGTACTTCGTCGGCGGGCTGCCGTTGATCCTCGCGCTGGTGCTCACGCATCTCGTGCCGGAATCGCCGCGCTGGCTCGCATCGCGCGGGCGCCTCCCCGAAGCCGGGCGCGCGGTCGGTGTGTTCGAATCGTCGGTGCGCGGCGAACTGCCGCCGGTCACGCAGGTGGCCGCGTACGACGAGATGGTGCGCCAACACCCGAAGCGCCGGATGAGCGACCTGTTCAGCGCCGCGTATCGCAAGCGCACGCTTGCCGTGGCGACGCTCTGGGCGACCTGCGGGTTTATCCAGTACGGGCTGTCCACGTGGCTGCCGACGATCTACAAGAACTTCTATCACGCGCCGTTGCAACTCGCGCTGAATCTCGCGGTGATCGGCTCGGTGATGGGCGTGCTCGGGTCGCTTGCGTCGGCGCTGCTCGTCGACAAGCTCGGACGCAAGCCGGTGATCGTGTGGTCGTTCGTGCTGTGCGCGCTGTCGTTGGCGTTCGCGGGCCTCTATCACGCATCGTCGGTGTATGTCGTCGCGGTGTTCTGCTCGCTGTCGCTGGGGCTGATGGCATCGGGCTTCATCACCGCGTACGTCTATACGCCGGAGCAGTATCCGACGAGCATCCGTGCGTCGGGCTGCGGGCTCGGCAGCGCGTGGCTGAAGATCGCGTCGTTCGCGGCGCCGATGATCGTGCCGCACGCGATCATCGGCGGCAGCCTCGCGCCGGCGTTCTACCTGATCGGCATCGTGCCGCTGATCGCGGCGGTGACCGTGCACTTCGTCGGGATCGAGACGAAAGGCAAGGTGCTGGAGGCGCTCGAAGCGTAAGCGCGGCTGGCAGCAACGGCTGACGTGGAAGGCCCGGACATCGTCCGGGCCTTGTTGTTTTCCGGCGATCGCGTTCGGCGCTCGCGAGCGAGCGGCGCGGGTAGTGCGGTGCGTCCGGTGCGAACGAATGTCGCATCGGCATCGTTTCGCGGTGGACGTAGAGTCGAACGGTAGCGAACGCAACGATACCGGGAGGATGACGAACGATGGCCAAGACATTTCCGCTGCATCCTGGGCATCCGGAGCGGATTTGCTGGGGATGCGACAACTACTGCCCGACGCATGCGATGCGGTGCGGCAACGGCTCGAGCCGCACGCAGCACCCGAGCGAACTGCTCGGCGACGACTGGTGTCGATACGGCGACTGGGGCATCGACTGTGCGGACGCCGGCAACGAGAACGACAACGGGAATCGCAACGACAACGAATGCGCGACCGCGGCCGGCGATGTGCGTGCCGCGCGTTGCCGTGACGCAGGCGCGGTGCGCGATCCGGCAGGCGGCTTGCCGGATGGCCCGGTCGAACGTACGCTTTGTCGACACCCCGGCCCACCAGCAGGTTATCGACCATGCAAGACCATCCTTTGCGTCTTTCCCCCGGCGACGATCTGCGCGCATCGATCGAGCAGGCATTGTGCCGGCTCGACGCGCACGCGGCATTCGTGATCCAGGGGATCGGCAGCCTGACCGTCGCGCAGTTGCGCTTTGCCGGTGTCGACGCGCCGACCGAACTGCGCGGCGACCTCGAGATCCTGACGCTGGCCGGTTCCGTCTCGCCGGACGGCGCGCACCTTCATATGTCGGTGTCCGATGCGAACGGCCGCGTGTCGGGCGGACACGTCGCGAGCGGTTGCGTGGTGCGGACGACGGCCGAGATCCTGCTCGTGCTGTTGCCCGCACATCGTTTCTCCCGTGAACCCGATGCAGGGACCGGGTTCAACGAGCTGGTGATTCGTCCGGAGTCAGGCTGATCGTGCGCACGGTCTGGCGCAGGTGACCGATGCGGCTTACCCCGGCACGAACACCCCCATCGCCGCGATCGCCATCGCGACCGTCGCGGCCCAGCCGCCCCACGCCAGCGCGCCCGTCACGGCGAACTTGCCCATGATGCGTCGGCTGCCGGCCATCAGCATCATCACGATCATGATCGGAACCGCGGTCACGCCGTTGATGACCGCACTCCAGTAGAGCGCGCGGATCGGGTCGAAATGCATGAACGTGATCGCGACGCCGCCCACGATCGCCAAGGCGATCACCGCATAGAATTCGGGCGCGACACCGAGCCGAAGCGCGAGGCTGTTGCGCCAGCGAAAGCTGCCCGAGGCCGCATAGGCGGCCGATCCGGCGAGCACCGGCAACGCCAGCAGGCCGGTGCCGACGATCCCGAGCGCAAACAGCATGTACGCGAAGTGCCCGGCAATGGGCTCGAGCGCGCGCGCGGCATCGGCGGACGTCTTCACTTCGATGTGGTGCATGTTGAGCGTGGCCGCTGCGGTCAGCGTGATGAAGAACGCAATGACGTTCGATACGCCCATGCCGACCCAGGTATCGAAGTTGATTCGTCGCAACTGCGCGGGTGCCTGACGAGGTGCGCGCCGCAACGCGTGCTCGTTCGGCTTCGCATGCAGTTCCTCGACTTCCTGCGACGCCTGCCAGAAAAACAGATAAGGGCTGATCGTGGTGCCGAGCACGGCGATGACCGTGGTCAGGTAGGCGGCGGTCAGCTGGATATGCGGCCACACGATCGCGCGGCCGACCTCGCCCCAATGGACGGGCACGATGAGCGCCACCGCGACATACGCGAGCAGGACCAGCGCGATCCATTTGAGCAGGCGCGCATAGCGGTCGTACGGCACGAAAATCTGCAGCACTGCCGACACGCCGCCCAGACAGACGACATAGAGTTCCTGAGGGCCGTGCAGCAGAAGATTGACCGCTGCGCCCATCGCCGACAGGTCGGCCGCGATGTTGATCACGTTCGCGATCAACAGCAATGCCACTGCGCTGTAGAGCAGCCATGACGGGTAGTGCGCGCGTATGTTCGACGCGAGGCCCTTGCCCGTCACGCGGCCGATGCGCGCGCTGACCAGCTGGATCGCCGTCATCAGCGGATAGGTCAGCAGCAGCGACCAGAGCAGTTCGAATCCGAACTGCGCACCCGCCTGCGAATAGGTTCCGATGCCTGACGGATCGTCGTCGGCGGCACCGGTGACGAGGCCCGGCCCGAGGCGCCGGAGCCACGTTACCGCGCGCGGACGAGGCTGCGCGGTATCGAGGGACTCGTTGTCGTTCATGTCGGCGGCCCGTGGGAAGGGGGCAACCGAGTCGCAATCGGCGTGCCCGGGCCATGGGACGGGCGGCGCCGGTCGGCTGATGCGTGTCGAACGCCGAGCGCGGCGCAGCAGAAAACCGGCTTGGCCGAGGCGCGGGAAGCGGGGCTGCGGGAGAAAACGGACCGGGTGCTCGCGAACGAGGGCGGCCGGTCCGCGGCGCGAAGGGCGCAGCAGCGGCGATACGCGTCGGCGCGGGCGACTGGGCGTGCCAGACGTGCCGTGTCGGCCGCTCGACGGTTGCATCGCGCGCCGGATTGGCGGCGTGTCGTCGGCTGTCGGCGGCACGTCAGTGCCGGCGGTGCGGAATGCAAAAGACGGAAAGCCCCGGGTGTGACCGTCTCCGGGTCAGGGGCGCGCCATGAGCGCAACCGGTCCGGCGGCGCCCGTTCGGCGTCAACGGTCAGTCATTGCAACATCCCGATTGCTGCGCCCGGTCACCAGGCAGCCGGACATGAACGCCTCGCTCTGGCTGCTGGCGGCCGCGTTGCCGAAGCCGCGACTGAGCGCATCGTATTTCACCTGCTCGGCACCCTGCGAACACGCCATCGGGCTGGCGTCGCGGCCTTGCGCGTGCAGCAGCGCCCGATCGCCGATCAGGTAGGCCAGCAGCGCGAAAAACGCGATGTGTACCACTCGTCTCATGATTCGTCTCCTCGTTGCCGAAGCGTAACGCGGACACGTTTCGTGAAGCACTTGGGGCTTCCCCCGGTAAACGTCTGCTGAAACGGCGACATGCCTGTTGTAATTGCGTCCCGTTCTTGTGCCGCGCGAACGCGGAAGGGGCAGTGGCCGGCCGCACCGGCGCGCGATTGACGCGAGTTTGACGAATGTCAGGGTACGGGCAGGGCGAGACGGTCGCGCCGGCACTCAAAGCGATAGCATCAATGCATGTTTCAACGGAACGCAATGCGCGCAAGCGATGGGCGCAGCGGATCCGAACGCAACAGGCACGTGCCGAACATCGCTGTCGAAATAGTGAGGAATCCAAATGCTTAACGTCTCTTCCGTGCTGATCAGTCTCGCGCCGATGTGGGCCATTCTGCTGATTGCGTCTTCCGCCGCGACCTATCTGGTGTTCTGGCGCAAGGTCATCAAGTAAGCGCCGCACCGTTCATCGCACTGCCGTCACCGGCACATTCGAGATCCGCACGAGCCGATCCATCACGCTGCGACGGAACATCGACAGCATCGCGTGAAACGGATCCTGCCGCGGCGCGACGACGACGATTTCGTCGCAGCCGGTCTCGGCCGCGACGGCCGCGATCGTGTCGGCCACCGGCCCGACCTTCTTCAAGATGCTGTACCGGACACCGGCTTCCCGCAACACCCGCTCCGCCATCGCCAGGTCGTCGCACGCGAACTTGTCTTCGATCGACTGAAGCCTCGACAGCGGGTGAAACGCCTCGAGCCGCGTCGCCTCGAGCGGCGCCTGCACGTTGATCAGCACGATCTCGGATGCGCAGCGTTCGCGATACAGGAAGGTCGCGTGGCGAACCGCCTGCAGCGAGCGAGGCGAATGTCCGACCGGAACCAGCAGTTTGAGCATGGAAAATGCCCCGTAGTCGAGATGTTCCCAGCGTAGTGCGCCGCCGGATCGCGCGACCTAAAGAGATTGGGCGGCCGCGTAAAAATGTCGTTAACGTCCGCCGCCTCGTGTTGCGCCTATTAGAAATATAAGAAATTTTAGTTTATGCGCATAAACGTTTACACCAGTCGAACGAGTGGCAGCCCGACGCGGTATGGGCGTACAACAAAGTCTGCGGCAACGGGATAAAGCATGCTGCGGCACGGCAATATTTGTGGGCTACGGTCAGGTGGTCCAATGGGCAAAGAACGTTTCAGCGATTTCAATGGGCGTTCGGGGCATCGTTAGTTTCTTGACGAAGGTAAAGGAGCAGGTGCCTGAGCCACGGCGACGATCGAGCCGGCAGCAACCCGGCGGCTCGTGTTCAAGGCCATTTCGTTTCCGACCGTGTCACGCGATCCGGAATTTTTTCCGCAGGCTCGAATCGACCGGGCCGGCCGGCATGAAGCGACGCAACTTGCGCAACAGCGACGCCTCGCCGTTCGGCGTGCTGCGCATCCGCCATGCGCCGAGCGCCGCGTCGACGATGGTGGCGGCCACCCCCTCGGGGTGCGGCGCGGCTTTCACGCTGTCGACGACGGCGCGCGACGCAAGCGTTCGCTCGCGGTCGTAATCGGCGATCGGCGCGCTTGCCTGCGGGGCATTGACCTCCAGGTTGGTCCGCGTAAACGATGGTTCGACCAGCGTCGCGCGAATGCCGAACTGGCGCAGTTCGTGATCCAGCGATTCGGTCAAACCCTCCACCGCATGCTTGGATGCAGAATAGAGTCCCATATAGGGCGCCGGCAGGAAGCCGAGCACCGAGCTGACATTGACGATCCGGCCGCGCCGTTGCGCGCGCATGTGCGGAAGTGCCGCATGGGTCGTACGCAGGATGCCGAATACGTTGGTGTCGAACAAGGCCGCCGCTTCGTCCACCGAGGTTTCCTCCACCGCGCCGATCAGGCTCATGCCCGCATTGTTGACGAGCACGTCGATACGCGCGGCGCGATCGACGATCGTTTGCATACCCGATCGAACAGACGCGTCGTCACGCACGTCCATCTCGACCAGCTCGACGCCGGCGACGGGCGCCGTTCGCGCGACGCTGCGCACGGTGCCGAACACGCGGCATCCGCGTTTTGCGAATTGTTCTGCTGCGGCGCGCCCGATGCCCGACGACACGCCGGTCACGACGACAACTGTGGAGTTCGACATGGCTGTTTCCTTCGATATGGTGAATGGGGATGTCAATCGCGCGTGTCCAGCGCGGGCTGAAGCGCAGGCTCGGCAGGCGATGCCGGCGCATGCCGGCCGTGGCGTGCACCGGCGGAATGGCCGGGCCGGATCCTGTACCAGATCGCGTACATCGCCGGCAGGAATACAAGCGTGAGGATCGTCCCGGCGAACGTGCCGCCGATCAGCGTGTACGCGAGCGTGCCCCAGAACACCGAATGCGTGAGCGGAATGAACGCGAGCACGGCCGCCATCGCGGTAAGGATCACCGGGCGCGCTCGCTGCACGGTCGCTTCGACGACTGCATGGAACGGATCCAGCCCCGCCAGTTCGTTCTGGTGGATCTGCCCGATCAGGATCAGCGTGTTGCGCATCAGGATGCCCGACAGCGCGATGAGGCCGACCAGCGCATTGATGCCGAACGGCTGCCGGAACAGGATCAGTGTCGGCACCACGCCGATCAGCCCGAGCGGGCTTGTCATGAACACCATCACCATCGCGGAGATCGAGCGCACCTGGAAGATGATGATGACGAGCGTGATCGCCAGCATGATCGGGAACAGCGGCAGCATCGCCTTCGTCGCCTTGCCGGATTCCTCGATGGAGCCCGCTTCCTCGATCCTGTAGCCGCTCGGCAACCTCGCCATGATCGGCTGAAGCTGCTTCGTGATCGCGGCCGATACGTCCGGCGGCTGCAAGCCGTCGGCGATGTCGCCGCGCACCGTGATCGTCGGCACGCGATCGCGCCAGCGCATGATCGGTTCCTCCATCCGCACGTCGACCTTGCCGACCTGCGACAGCGGAATGCGCTGCCCGTTCGCGCCGGCGAGCGTGAAGTCGTCGAGCCGTGCGGGGTCGAGCCGCGCCTCGCCGCCCGAACGCGCGATCACCTGCACGGTCCGGATGTCCTCGCGCACCGCGGTGACGGGTACCCCGGTCAGCAGGAACTGCAGCTGCTGCGCAACCGCGCTAGACGTCAGCCCGACCGCCTGCAGGCGATCCTGCTGCAGCGTGAAGTGCAGCGTCGGCGCGCGCGTGCCCCAGTCGGCATTGACCGTGCGCATCATCGGGCTGGCGGTCATCACGTGCCGTACCTCGGCCGCGATGCCGCGCAGCGTGTCGGGATCGGGGCCGGTGACGCGATACGCGACCGGGAACGGCGAATACGGGCCGAACACGAGTTGCGTCACACGCACGCGTGCTTCGGGCGCAAGGCCGTCGGCGACGGCTCGCCGCAGCCGCGCCTTCAACGCGTCACGCTCGTCCTGGCTGTCCGTGCGCACCACGATCTTCGCGAACGACGGATCGGGCAGCTCCGGCCCCATCGCCAGATAGAAGCGCGGCGCACCCTGGCCGACATACGCGGTGACGATGCGCGCTTCCTTCTGCTTCGCGAGCCACGCTTCGACCTTCGACGTCGCGGCGCTCGTTTGCGAAATCGACGTGCCGTACGGCATCTGCACCTCGATCAGCACCTCGGGGCGATCGGAGATTGGAAAGAACTGCTTCTTGACGATCGCCATCCCGAGGATCGCGAGCACGAACAGGCCGACGACCGACCCCGCGACGAGCCATTTGCGTGCGATGACACGCGCCAGTACCTGACGGAAGCGGTTGTAGCGCGGGGTATCGTACAGCGCGTCGTGGCCGCCTTCGACCTTCCTGAACTCGGGCAGCATCTTCACGCCGAGGTACGGCGTGAACACCACCGCGACGACCCACGATGCGATCAGCGCGATCCCGACGATCCAGAACATGTTGCTGGTGTATTCGCCGGCGGTTGAGCGTGCGAAGCCGTTCGGCATGAAACCGACCGCGGTCACGAGCGTGCCGGCCAGCATCGGCGCGGCCGTATGGCTCCACGCATAAGCCGACGCGGCCACGCGGCCGTAGCCTTCCTCCATCTTCACGACCATCATTTCGATCGCGATGATCGCGTCGTCGACGAGCAGGCCGAGCGCGAGGATCAGCGAGCCGAGCGTGATGCGATCGAAGTTCTTGCCGGTCGCGGCCATCACGACGAACACCACGGCCAGCGTCAGCGGCACGGCCGCGGCGACCACCAGCCCCACGCGCCAGCCCATGCTGACGAAACTCACGAGCATGACGACCAGCAGCGCAGCGAAGAACTTGACCATGAACTCGTCGACGGCCGAACTGATGTTTACGGCCTGATCGGTCACCTTGGTGAGGCTCATGCCGAGCGGCAACGCTCGATTGATCGCGCCGACTTCGCTGTCCAGGGCCTTGCCGAGATCGAGCCCGTTCCAGCCGTCGCGCATCACGATACCCAGCAGCAGCGCGGGTTCGCCGTTGTTGCGGATCATGAACGTCGCCGGATCCTCATAACCGCGCTCGACGGTGGCAATGTCGGACAGCTTCAAGGTGCGACCCTGAGCGACGACCGGCGTGTCGCGAATCTTCTGCAGTTTGTCGAAGGCGCCGTCCAGCCGGATGAACACCTCCGGCCCGCGGGTTTCGACGGAACCCGCCGGCGTCAGCGCGTTCTGGCCGTTGAGCGCGGCGAACACGTCCTGCGGGCTCACGCCGAGCGTCGCGAGCCGGTCGTGCGACAGCTGCACGTAGATGCGCTCCGGTTGCTCGCCGATGATGTCGACTTTCTTCACGCCCGCCACGTGCAGCAGCCGCTGGCGCAACGCCTCGGCGTCGCGCACCAGCAGGCGCTGCGGTTCGCCCTTGGCCTTCAACGCGAACAGCGCGAACGTGACGTCCGCGTATTCGTCGTTGACCATCGGCCCGATCACGCCGGACGGCAGATCGTTCGCCACGTCGCCGATCTTCTTGCGCGCCTGATAGAACTGCTCCTGAACGTCGGACGGCGGCGTGCTGTCGAGCAGTGTCAGCGTCGTGATCGCGAGGCCGGGGCGCGTATAGGTTTCGGTGCGGTCGTACCAGCGCAGCTCCTGCATGCGCTTCTCGATCTTTTCGGCAACCTGATCGTGCATTTCCTGCGCGGTAGCACCCGGCCATGCGGTGACGATCGTCATCACCTTGATCGTGAATGCCGGGTCTTCCGCGCGGCCCAGCTTGAAGAACGACACGAGTCCCGCGAGCGAGATCAGGCAGATCAGGAACAGCGTGATCGCGCGCTCGCGCACGGCAAGTGCCGACAGGTTGAAGCGACGCTCGCTCACGGCCGTGCTCCTTCGCTCGCGACCGTGGCGGCCTGCGGGGATACGCGAACCGCTTCGCCGTCGCGCAGCAACTGGGCGCCGAGCGCGACGACCCGGTCGCCTTGCCGAAGTGTGCCGGACACGCGCGCGCTGTCGTCGCCCAGATGCTCGACCGTGACCGGCCGCCATCCCACCTTGGCGGGGTCGCCCGCGACGACCCACACGCCGGGCCCGTTGCCCGTGTCCAGCAGCGCGCCGATTGGCACCTGCACGCCATGTTGCGGTGCCGCGCGCGCATCGTCCGGGATGCGGACCGTGACGGTTGCGCCCAGCGGTGCGTTGGCCAGCGCGCCCTGCAGCACGTAGCGGGCTTCGAACGTGCGCGTTCTCGGATCCGCGGTATCGGAGAGCTGGCGCAGCGTCGCGGGGACGCTTACGCCCTGCTTGCCGAACAGCTCGGCCTGTGCGACTGACCCGGCCGCGGGGCGCAGGGTTTCCGGCAGCTGGATCATGGCTTCCCGGCTGCCGGCGTGCGCGAGCCGCACCACCGGCTGGCCGGCGCTGACGACCTGGCCCGGTTCCGCGAGCGTTTCCATCACGACGCCGTCGCCGTCCGCGATGAGTTCCGCATAGCCGGTCGCATTGCGCGCGACGTCGGCATCGGCCTCGGCGGCGCTCAACTGCGCTTTCGCGGCATCGGCCGCTGCCTTGATCTGGTCGTAGGCCGATGCCGATATCGCGCCGGTGCCGCGCAGGTCGCGATAGCGGGTTTCATCCTCGGCGGTCTGGCGCGCGCGTGCCCGTGCGGCGGCCACGGCCTCGTCGCGTGCGCGCGCCGCGAGCTTGAGGTCGACGGGATCGATCCGCATCAGCGGCTGGCCGCGCCGGACGGTTTGCCCGGTATCGACGAGGCGCGCCAGCACCTTGCCGGACACCCGAAACCCGAGGTCGCTCTGCACGCGTGCGGCGACGGTGCCGGTAAATGCGTGCGACGCGGGGACCGCCGCCTGCACGATGGCGGTACGCACGAGCGGCGCTTCCGTGCGTGGATCGGAAGGCGCTTTTCCGCTGCAGGCGGCTAGCGCGACGGGCAGTGCGGAAGCAACTGCGAAGAGAAGAAGGGGGCGACGCCGGACCATGAAAGACCCACTGACGAAGTGATCGGGGCTTTCATTGTGGTTCTAGTGACTAAAATAGTCAATGGTCACAACTGGGCCGGTTCACGGCGCGAGGCTGCGCAGCACGAGGCTCGACAATTGGGCGGGCGCGGCGTCGGTCGTGTCGAGGTTGTACTGCAGCAGCAGCGGATTAAGGTACGGTCGCATCACCAGGTAGATCGCCGTCGCGGTCTCGTCCAGTGGCGTCTTGCGCTCGAACTCGCCGCTTTGCCGGCCTTCCTGCAGCACGTCCTGCAGCAGGTTCTGCACGCGCGCTTCGTAGGCCTGCACCGACTGCCAGTTCCCGGTGGCGGCCGATGCGGCGATGTCGTACAGCTTGCGGTCGCGGAAAAACAGCCGCAGGCTCGCTTCGGTGAAGACCTTGAACATCCGTCGCAGCTTTTCGGTCGGCCGCTCGGCGTCGGCGACGGCCGCGCGCACGTCCGTCTCGATCTCGCGCAGGCAGTTCGCGCAGATCATTTCGCCGATCGCCTGTTTCGACTCGAAGAACTTGTAGATATAGGCCTTCGAGAAGCCGATCGCCTTCGCCAGGTCGGACACGGTCGTCTTTTCATAGCCGTACCGGCTGAAGTGCTCGGTGGCGGCGGCCACGATCTGATCCCGCACGTCGTGCTCGGCCGGGCCGCGCGCGGGCGCCGCGGAAGGGAGGGTTTTTTTCATGGGCTGCAGCTGACAGGAATGGACAACGAGTGACTATTTGGTATTATAGTCACAATCGCGTTCTTGCTAAAACCGTCATGCTACCCAAACCCATCGTTGCCGCGGTGCTTGCCGCGATCTTGTCGGCCGGGTGTGCCGTCGGCCCCGATTACGTGCGGCCGGAGGTCGCCATGCCGCAGCGGTTCCAGGGCCAGAGCACTGTCGATCAACGCCATGCGGCTGCCGAAGCCGACCTCGCGACGTGGTGGGCCGGCTTCGGCGATCCGCAACTGACGCGCTTCATCACGCTGGCGCTCGCGCAGAACCTCGATCTTGCGCAGGCCGCGGCACGCGTCGAGCAAGCGCGTGCAGGACTCGGCGCGGCGAATGCGGCGCTGCTGCCGTTGGGCAGCGTGAGCGGGCAGGCGGCGCGGGTCTACCAGTCGGTCGAAACGCCGTTGGGGCGTGTGCTGAATGCGACGCCCGGTTTCGATCGCCACGGCAACGACTACGAGGCCGACTTGAACGCGAGCTGGGAGCTGGACGTATTCGGCGGATTGCGCCGCGCCCGCGAAGCCGCACTCGCAGACTATCAGGCATCCGAAGCAGCGGCGGTCGCGACGCGGCTCGCCGTCGCCGCGCAAACCGCGGACGCGTACATCACGATCCGCGGGCTGCAGGGCCGGCTTAAGGTCGCGCGGCACCAGGTGCAGACCGAGCAGGACCTGCTGTCGACCCTCAATCTGCTGTATGAAAAGGGGCTCGCGGCGGAGCTGCAGGTCAGGCAGGCCGAAGGCGCGCTCGCGCAGGTGCGCGCGACGGTGCCGGTGCTCGAAGCGGCGCTCGACGCGGCGATGAACGCGCTCGACGTGATGCTCGGTTCGCAGCCCGGCACGCATCGGGCGGAATTGCTCGACGGCGGCGACGTGCCAGTGGCCCCGCGGATTGCGGCGACAGGCACGCCCGGCGAACTGCTCACGCGCAGGCCCGACCTGATCGTCGCCGAGCGGCGCGTGGCGGCGTCGAATGCGCGCATCGGCGTGGCGATTGCAGAGTATTACCCGAAGTTTTCTCTGAGCGGGTTGCTCGGCAGCGCGACGACGATGGGCGCGGGCAACCTGTTTGCCGGCGGCGCGAACCAGGCTGCCGGCGTGCTCGGCCTGCGCTGGCGCCTGTTCGACTTCGGCCGGATCAACGCGCAGATCGCGCAGGCGAATGGACAGGATGCCGAGATGCTGGCCGCGTACCGGCTCGCGGCGCTGCACGCGACCGAGGACGTCGAAAACGCGTTCTCGGCGCTCGTCAAACGCGACGAACAAGCCACCGTGCTCGCCGACGGCGTCGCTTCGCTCGGCCGCGCGCGGGCCGCGTCGTTTGCAGCGTACCAGAAAGGCGTCGTCAGCCTGATCGAAGTGTTGCAGGCCGACGAAAGCCTGCTGCGCGCGTCCGACCAGCGCGTGCAGGCGCAAACCGAATCCGCACGCGCGGCGGTCGCCGCGTTCAAGGCGCTCGGCGGAGGTTGGCAAGCGCCGGTGTCCGAAGCCGTCGCCAGTCGATAACGGTCGTACGTACCGACGCCTTGGCCGGAGTGGCTTCGTTGTCCTTGTTCCTTGTGCGATGAGTGCTCTGCAACATGCGCCCTAAGCGGATGACACGTGCGGAAAGCCGCGAACACACCCGTCGCGGCTTGCTCGACGCGGCAGCGCTGTGCATTGCCGAGAAGGGACTTGCGGCGTCGAGCGTCGAGGACATTGTCGCGCGCGCCGGGTACACGCGCGGCGCGTTCTATTCGAACTTCAGAAGTAAGCACGAGCTTTTCGTCGAACTTCTTCGCGTCAAGCATCGCAGCATTCAAGAAAATCTGGAGGCACTCTTGCAGGATCCCGCGGTATCGTCCGACATTGTTCAACAGCAGTTCGCTTTGCTGTATGCGTGTTGCTATTCGAGCAGTGTCGATTACGTCGTTTGGGCCGAGGCCCGCCTGCAGGCGGAGCGCGATGCGCACTTGCGCGAGTATGTGAAGGCCATGTGTATTGAACGACGTGACGTGATTGCGCGCTTCTTTAATCGAGGTTGCGTGGGTCGTCGCACAAGAAAAGCGGCCTCGTCCGCCGATCGCGCGCTTATTGTGATCGCGATCATGGATGGCCTGCGGTACTTGGGTAAACCGTAATTTTCATGAATGCTTTCGGTTTGAGCAATCCAGACCGAATGCGGCTTCGCAGGTTGCCTCCATAAATATCGGTTTGCAATGTTGCCTGAGTGCCAGGCCAACGCTTTCCTCGCTGACTCCCAGAAAAACCGAGGACGAGTATGTCCCGGAACGGTCCTGGCGTTTCCGGCATAAGTCCACCGCATGGACGCGCTCAAGCGCGTGGAATCGGGCTGTCGGTGCCGGACCAGTGCCGGGAGCTGGGTATCAGCACGGCGACGTCGTTCTACAAATGGCGCTCGAAGTTCGGCGGCATGCACGTCTCGCTGATCGCGCGGATGAAAGAGTTGGAGGCTGAGAACGCCTGGCTGCGCGGACAACCATCGGAACTGGGGCTTCGGGCTGTGGAATCAAAGGTTGGCTCATCCTCGACGATCAATGCGCAGACTTTGTGAATTCCCTCGGATTATTGGCGAAAGGGTTACTGCGGCGTTTCGATCGTTTTTTGGCGGCAGACTTTGATGTCTCCACATGCGCGGCCCATCGAGCGGCGCACCAGGCCGATTTAGTCGAATCCTCAATGAATCGCGGCGGAAAATATCGGAGGTTGGCCATCCGGCGTCGCGTAGAGTAGAGCATCGACCGCGGCGCGGCCGCTTTCCGGCGCCTTCCCGGCGCCTTCCCGGCCGTTCGGGACGGACTGCCGCCACCGCGCGGCCCGCCATTCCATTCCGATTCCAGGAGACCTCGCATGCCGCACGGCGCCCCGCAGCTTCTCGCTCCCGCTTCCATCACCGTCGACCCGATCGTGCGCCTGTCGGCCGGCGAGCTCGCGTCGGCGATCCGTGGCAAGGCGGTGTCGTGCGTCGAGACGATGCGTGCATATCTCGATCACATCGAGCGCGTGAACGGCGCGGTGAACGCGCTGATCTCGCTGCGCGATCGCGCCGTGCTGCTCGCCGAAGCCGCGGAAAAAGACGCCGCGCTGGCCCGCGGCGAGTATCACGGCTGGCTGCACGGGATGCCGCAGGCGCCGAAGGATCTCGCGATGACCAAAGGGCTGCGGACGACCTACGGCTCGCCGATTTTCCGCGAAAACGTGCCGCAGGGCGATTCGGTCGGCGTCGGCCGAATGCGTGCGGCGGGCGCGATCTTCATCGGCAAGACCAACACGCCGGAGTTCGGCCTCGGCTCGCATACGTTCAACGAAATCCACGGCGCGACACGCAATCCGTACGACCTGACGAAGAGTGCCGGCGGCAGCAGCGGCGGCACGGCGGCGGCGCTCGCCGCGCGCATGCTGCCGGTCGCGGATGGCAGTGACTTCGGTGGCTCGCTGCGCAATCCGGCCGCGTTCTGCAACATCTACGGGTTCCGTCCGTCGCAGGGCCGCGTGCCGCGCTGGCCGGGCGTCGACGTGTTCATGCAGCAGCTCGGCATCGAAGGGCCGATGGGCCGCACGGTCGGCGACGTCGCGCAACTGCTCGCGATCCAGGCCGGCTACGACCCGAACGATCCGCTGTCGCTTGCGGAGGATCCGGCCGAGTTCGCGAAGCCGCTCGACAAGGACCTGCGCGGCGAGCGCATCGCGTGGGTCGGCGACTGGAACGGTTATCTCGCGACGGAGCCGGGCGTGCTCGCGCAGTGCGAAACGGGCCTCGCGACGCTGCGCGAGATCGGCTGCGACGTCGATGCGGCGCTGCCGGCGTTCGCCCCCGAGCGCATCTGGCGCCTGTGGCTCGCGCATCGACATCTGTTGTCCGGTGGCGGGCTGCTCGCGCACTATCGCGATCCGGCACGGCGCGCGCTGCTCAAGCCCGAGGCGATCTACGAGGTCGAAGGGCTGCTCGCGATGCAGGGTGCCGAGGTGTTCGACGCGAGCGTCGAGCGCACCGCGTGGCACCAGGCGGTGCTGAGCTTCTTCGATCGCTACGACTTCATCGCGGCACCGACCGCGCAGGTGTTTCCGTTCGACGTCGAGCAACGCTGGCCGAAGGAAATCGCGGGCCGCGCGATGGACACCTACCACCGCTGGATGGAAACGGTCGTGCCGTGGACGCTGGCCGGCTGCCCGGTGATCAGCGTGCCGGTCGGCTTCAACGACGCGGGGCTGCCGATGGGGATGCAGCTGATCGGCCGGCCGCGCGCGGACCTCGCGGTGCTGCAGCTCGCGCGTGGCTACGAGCAGGCGGCCGACTGGGTCGGCCAGCGTCTGCCGGCGTGGATGGCTGCGTGATGCGTGCCGCGGTGTCGATCGCGGATGTCCGGAACAAGCGCTATTGATGCGGAAAAGGAACGAATCCGGACGCGTGCCCGACATCGCGCGGCAATCGCGGACGAATGCGCGCGGCGAGTCGCGACGGCCGCGCAATTGCAAGCGGCTGCGGCGCGCGATTTCGTTTCGATGTGTTTCAGTCGTTGCGGCGGCGCGCGACGCGCTTCGACAATATCGGCCTCAATCATTCGGGTACGAGGCAAACAGATGAAGCATATTCGCGCGACGGGCAAGCACCTGGCATCGGCGGGCATCGCATTCGGCATCCTGCTGGGGGCCAACGGCGCCGCGCATGCGCAGCTCGACTTGCAGTCGATCGGCTCGGCGCTGCTCGGCGGCGGGCAGCAACAGGCCGCACCCGCGCAGGGCGGCGTCGCGCAGCTGATGCAGGCGTACGTCGGCGCGAACCAGCAGGTGCTGGCCGGGCAGTCGTCGCTCGCGTCGGCGATGGGGCTCACCGGCGCGGCCGGGCAGGCGCAGCAGGCCGCCAGCCTGCTCGGTGGCGGCAACGCGTTGACGCCGGCCGTGCTGTCGCAGGTGGGCGGCGCGCAGCAGTCGGTGTCGCAGGCGCTTGGCCAGGCGTTCGCGAGCGGCGGCCCGACCCACGGCCCGATCGACAAGCAGGCGTTCAGCAACGGCCTCGCATCGCTCGGCCAGGGCCTCACGCAGTATTCGCAGCTGCAGTCGGGGCTTGGCAATCTCGGTTCGACCAGCGCCGCTTCGCTGCTGCAGTCGGGCCTGAATCCGCAGAACATGCAGGCCGCGTCGTATATCGCGCAAAGCGCGCCGGGCCAGTTGCAGTCGCTCGCGTCGACGCTCAGCCAGGCCGTGCAATTCGCGACGAGCCAGGGCATTTCGGTGCCGGCGGTCGCGTCGTCCGCGCTGAAGCTGCTGCCGTAACGCAGCCGCACCCCGCGCGCCGCGGTGCCGGCGGCGCGCGGCGATCCGGGATGGCCCCGCGCAACATGGGGATATCGCGCGATGCTATCGTTGTGCGTTTCCCGTTCCCGGTGCCGGTTCATGACTGACTCGTTCGACCTCCCGCGCTACTTCGCCCGCATCGGCTACGACGGCCCGGCCGAGCCGACGCTCGACGTGCTGCGCCGGCTGCATCTGCTGCACCCGCAGGCGATCCCGTTCGAAAACCTCAATCCGCTGACCGGCGCGCGTGTTGCGCTCGACCTGCCCGCGATCGTCGACAAGGTGATCGGGCGCCGCCGCGGCGGCTACTGTTTCGAACTCAACAAGCTCTTCCACACCGCGCTTACGACGATCGGTTTTCGCGTGACGCCGCTGATCGCGCGCGTGCGCTGGATGCGGCCGCCCGAGGTCGTCACCGCGCAGACGCACATGCTGCTGCGCATCGATCTCGATGGCGCGACGTGGCTCGCGGACATCGGCTTCGGCAGCGCGACGCTGACCGCGCCGCTGCGCTTCGTGCCGGGCGAGCGGCAACTGACGCCGCACGGCGCGTTTCGCATCGTCGGCGCGCCGGTCGACGGCGAGTTCGACATGCAGTTCGAGATCCCCGACGGCTGGCAGACGACTTACCGCTTCTCGCTGAAACCGGCCGAGTGGATCGATTACGACGCCGCGAACTGGTTCACGTCGACCTATCCCGAATCGATCTTCGTGAACGACCTGATCGCGTGCCGCGTGCTGCCGGACGGCCGCGCGGCGCTGTTCAACACCGTGCTGACGGTGCGCGACGCGGCGGGCGCGGGGCGCACCGTCACCTTCGACGACGCGGCCGCGTGGGGCGCGTGCCTGCGCGACACGATCGGCATCGATACGAGCGGCTTCGATCTCGACGCGCTGTTCACCCGGATCGCAGCGCGGGTGAACCCGATGTAAGCGCATGGCGAGCGGCGGGGCGTCGACGTCCGCCGCGCCGCCAGTTCCGGTCTCCCGATTGACATTTGCTAGATTGCTAGCATACTAGCCGACATGACCGACGAAGAAGTGAAGCAATTCAACGTGTACCTGCCGCTGAGCCTGATCCGGCAGGTCAAGCATCGCGCCATCGAAACGGAGCAGTCGCTGTCCGCGCTGGTGGCCGACGCATTGCGCGCGTATCTGGCCGCTCCGCAGCCGGGGGCCGGGCCATCCACCACGGAGGAATGACATGTCATCCGAGCGAATCGAAGCCGTGTACCTCACGACGCACAACTGGGGCAAGTCCGCAAAGTTCTTCCAGGCGCTGGGCTTCACGCTGGAATTCGAAACCGATCACAACTCGGGCCAGCTGAGAAACGGCGACGGCCCGTTTCTGTTCATCGCCGAAGTGCCGGCCGGCGAGACGCCTGCCATGCAGGTCGTGCTGAAGGTGCCCGACGAGCAGGCGGTCCGGCCGCAGCCGATCGTCGACGTGGTCACTCCGTTCGAGGATACGCACTGGGGTACGCGCGACATGACCGTGCGCGATCCCGACGGCCGCATCTGGCGCCTGCAGGCGCCGGGCAAGCCGGGCGCGTGAGGCCGCGGCGATGACCGACCTCCATCGGGACGCCCCCGACAGCACCGCCGAACGCGTCGCGCTGTGGCGCGCGCTGCACGTCGAACTCGATGCGCCGCCGCACGTGCTCGCCGACGAAGTCGGCCTGCGCCTGCTCGCGCCGGCGCCCGGCTGGCATCAGCGCGGCGACATGGATCCGCGGTTCACGCAGCCGTTTCGCGCATCGATCGTCGCGCGGGCGCGCTTCATCGAGGATCTCGTCGTCGAGCAGGCCGCGCGGGGCGTGAGCCAGTACGTGATCCTCGGCGCGGGCCTCGACAGCTTCGTGCAGCGCCGGCCGGAGATGGCGTCGCGCCTGACCGTCTTCGAGGTCGATCCGCCCGCGCCGCAGGCGTGGAAGCGCCGCCGGCTGACCGAGCTTGGCTTCGGCGTGCCGGACTGGCTGCGGCTCGTGCCGTTCGATTTCGAAGCGAAGCAGTCGTGGCGCGACGCGCTCGTACGCGCTGGCTTCGATCCGGGCAAGCCGGCGGTCGTCGTGTCCACCGGCGTCAGCATGTACCTGACGCGCGACGCGAATGCGGCGGCGTTGCGCGAAGTCGCGTCGCTCGCGCCGGGTTCGACGTTCGCGATGACGTTCCTGCTGCCGCTCGAGCTTGCAGATCCGAGTGTGCGGCCGGGGCTCGAAATGGCCGCCAAAGGCGCGCGCGCGAGCGGCACGCCGTTCATCAGCTTCTTCATGCCGGAGGAGATCCGCGCGCTCGCGACGGAGGCCGGCTTCGCACGGGCCGAGCACGTGTCGGCCGCGGAGCTTGCACGTCGCTACTTCGCCGACCGCAGCGACGGTCTGCGTCCGCCGGACAACGCGGAAGAGCTGCTCGTCGCGACGGTGTGATCCCGGCGCGACCCGGGCTCACCCGTCACGCGCGTTCGAGCACGGCCATCTCGCGCACGACCACGAGCAGCACCGCGAGGCTCGCGCCGCCCGACGCGCGCAGGTCGGCGAGCAGGTGCTCGTAGCGCTGCAGCGCGGCGTCGCGGCGTTCGCGCCACGCATGGACGATCGTCTCGGGCGCCGTCGAGTCGGCCGATTCCGCGAGCGCGCTGGTGGCGAGCGTGCGCTTGAGCCGCGCGACTTCCGCGAGCGCGGCCGCGCGCGCCAGCATGTCCCAGTGCGTCGGGGTCGGCAGCGTGGCCGCGCGTTCGCCGATCCACCCGTAGTTCAGCAGCGTGCCGAGCGAGAAGTAGACGCCCGCTACTAGTTCGAGACTGCGATCGCAGGTCGCGGCCACTTCGGCGATGTCGAGCAGCGCGGCGGAGATGTCGCCGCTCGCGACGCGCACCGCGAGCGCGCTGTCGACGCCGGCATCGACCAGCACGCGCTGCCGCTCGGACAGCGCTTCCAGATCGTCGGCCGGCAGCAGCGACGGCAATTGCGGCGCAATGCGCTGCACCGCGTCGCGGCAGCGCGCGATCAGTCCGGCGACGCCGCCGTTGGCCACCGCGCCCGACTGAAGCTGCCGCAGGAACCACAACGCCGCGCGTTCCAGCAGCCGCGCGACGTCGACGAACATGCGCGCCTGCACGTCGTCGGCGACGCGGTTGTCGAGTGCGTCGATGTCACGCCATACCGCATCGAGATCGAACACGTCGCGCGCCATGATGCAGGCGCGCACGATGTCGCCAGGCTTCGCGTCGGTTTCCTCCATCAGCCGGTGCACGAACGCGCAGCCGACCCGGTTGACGAGCGCGTTGGTCAGGTGCGTCGCGAGGATCTCGCGGCGCAGCGGGTGGCGATGCATCGGTTCGCTGAAGCGCTGTTGCAGCGGCTTCGGGAAATAGTCGACGAGCATCGCGGCGACGAGCGGATCCTCGGGCACGTCGGATTCGAGCAGCGCGTCGTACAGCCACATCTTGCTGTAGGCGAGGAGCACCGCGCGCTCCGGCGACGTGAGCCCCTGTTTCGCGGCCTGCCGTTCGGCGATCTCGTCGTCGGTCGGCAGGAACTCGATCACGCGGTTCAGGCGGCCCGCGCGTTCGAGCCAGCGCATCAGGCGCGCCTCGGCGTCGAGCAGATCGACGCTGTAGCGGCCCGCGATCGACAGCGCCTGCGTCTGGTAGTAGTTGTCGCGCAGCACGAGCAGCCCGACTTCGTCGGTCATTTCCGCGAGCAGGGCGTTGCGCTGCTTCTCGGTCATCTCGCCGTCGGTGACGACGAGCCCGAGCAGGATCTTGATGTTGACTTCGTGATCCGAACAATCGACGCCGGCCGAGTTGTCGATCGCGTCGGTGTTGATGCGGCCGCCGCGCTGCGCGAACTCGATGCGGCCGAACTGCGTGCAGCCGAGGTTGCCGCCTTCGCCGACGACCTTGCAGCGCAGGTCCGCGCCGTTCACGCGCACCGCGTCGTTCGCGCGATCGCCGACCTGCTGGTGGGTTTCGCGCGCGGCCTTCACATAGGTGCCGATGCCGCCGTTGTAAAGCAGGTCGACAGGCGCCTGCAGGATGGCGCGGATCAGCTCGGTCGGCGGCAGCGCGTGCGCGTCGATGCCGAGCGCGGCCTGCACGGCCGGCGACAGCGGGATCGTCTTCGCGGTGCGTGGGTAGACGCCGCCGCCCGCCGAGATGACGGATGTGTCGTAGTCGGCCCAGCTCGAGCGTTCAAGCGCGAACATCCGCTGGCGCTCCGCGAAGCTCGTCGCCGGATCGGGGTTCGGGTCGAGGAACACGTGCCGGTGATCGAACGCCGCGACGAGCCGGATATGCGGCGACAGCAGCATCCCGTTGCCGAACACGTCGCCCGACATGTCGCCGACGCCGACCACGGTGAAGTCGGTCGTCTGCGTGTCGATGCCCATCTCGCGGAAGTGCCGCTTGACCGATTCCCACGCGCCGCGCGCGGTGATCGCCATCTTCTTGTGGTCGTAGCCGACGGAGCCGCCGGACGCGAATGCATCGTCGAGCCAGAAGCCGTATTCGTGAGAGATCGCGTTCGCGTAGTCGGAGAACGTGGCCGTGCCCTTGTCGGCCGCGACGACGAGATACGGATCGTCGGGGTCGTGCCGCACCACGTCGGGCGGCGGCACGATTGCGTTGCCGGCGAGATTGTCGGTCAGGTCGAGCAGGCCGCGCAGGAACGTCTGGTAGCACGCGACGCCCTCGCGCATCCACGCCTCGCGATCGCTCGGCGGCGGCGGGTTCTTCACGACGAAGCCGCCTTTCGAGCCGACCGGCACGATCACGACGTTCTTCACCATCTGCGCCTTCATCAGCCCGAGCACCTCGGTGCGGAAGTCCTCGCGACGGTCGGACCAGCGCAGCCCGCCGCGCGCGACGCGCCCGCCGCGCAGGTGCACGCCCTCGACGCGCGGCGAGTACACCCAGATCTCGAACATCGGCTTCGGCTCGGGCAGGCCGGGCACTTTCGCCGGATTGAACTTGAACGACAGGTACGGCTTCGGTTCGCCGTTCGCGTCGTGCAGGAAATAGTTGGTGCGCACGGTCGCGTTGATCACGCCGAGGAACTGGCGCAGGATCCGGTCCTCGTCGAGGTTCGGCACCTGGTCGAGCGCCGTCTCGATCGCCTTCAGCAGGTGTTCGACCTGCACGTCGCGCGTGCCGCCGGTGGCCGGGTCGAAGCGCAGCAGGAACAGTTCGACCAGTTGCCGTGCGATCGCCGGGTTGCCGGTCAGCGCGCGCTCGATATAGGCATCGCTGAACGTCGAGCCGACCTGCCGCAGGTATTTCGCATACGCGCGCAGGATCGTGACCTCGCGTGCGCTCAGGTGCGCGCGCAACACGAGACGGTTGAAGTCGTCGTTCTCGATCCGGCCGGTCCAGATCCGGTCGAACGCGTCCTCGAACAGGCCCTTCACGCGCTCGATGTCGAATTCGGTATCGTCCGCGAGTTCGAGGCCGAAGTCATGCACCCACGCGGGCGCGGCATCCTGCGTCTGGATCCGGTACGGCCGCTCCTCGTCGACGCGCACGCCGAGATGCTCGAGCATCGGCAGGCTGCGCGACAGCGCGATCGGGTCGCCCGCGCGATACACCTTGAAGCGGAATGCGCGCGCCTCGGCCTCGATCGGGCGGTACAGGTTCATTGCGAGCTGGCCCGACTCCTTCACGCGCTCGATCAACTCGATGTCGCGCACGGCCGTGCGCGCCGGGTAGTCGTCGCGATAGCCGGCCGGGAACGAGTCCGCATAGCGCTGCAGCAGGCGGTTGCCTTGTTCTTCTCCGAAGGCGTCGAGCAGCGCGTCCGCGAGATCGTCCTGCCAGCGGCGCGTGACCTGCACGAGCCGCGTTTCGAGCTCGCGCGTGTCGACGTCGGGCATCGTGCCCGGTTCCGCATGGACGACGAAATGAATTCGTGCGATCGCCGATTCCGACAGCAGCGGCGTGAACTCGACGGTCACGCCGTTGTACGCGTCGACGAGCAGCTTCGCGATGCGGCGGCGCAGGTCGGTGTTGTACTTGTCGCGCGGCACGAACGCGAGGCACGACACGAAGCGGTCGAAGCGGTCGCGCCGCACGAACAGGCGCGTGCGCTGGTGTTCCTGCAGGCGCAGGATGCCGAGCGCGATGTCGTAGAGCTGATCCTCGTCGGCCTGGAACAGTTCGTCGCGCGGATAGGTTTCGAGCACCGTCACCAGCGACTTGCCGAGATGTCCCTTCGGCAGGAAGCCCGCACGCTTCACGATGTTCGCGCATTTGCGGCGCACGATCGGGATTTCGGTGTACGAACCGAAATACGACGTCGACGTGTACAACCCGATGAAGCGGCGTTCGCCGGTCACCTTGCCGTCGGCGCCGACCAGTTTGACGCCGACGTAGTCGAGATAGCCGGGCCGGTGCACGGTCGCGCGCGAGTTCGCCTTGGTCAGGAAGATGGGCCAGGGGCCGGTGACGATCTCGGCGGCGGCCGGCGGCAGCGGCGTCACGTCGGGCGCGCCGGGCGTGCGCAGTGATTCGCGCAGCAGGCCGAAGCCGGAGCCTTCCACGCCGCGCAGGCCGAAGCCCGTGCCGTCGGACACGAGCGCGTAGTCGCGCTGGCCGAGAAACGTGAAGTGATCGGCGGCCATCCACTCGAGGAACGCGCGCGCCTCGATGTCTTCCGCGGTGGATTCGCGGGCCTTCATGTCCTTGATCGTCGCGCGCGCGATGTCGACGATCTTCGGCCAGTCCTCGACCGACGCGCGCACATCGCCGAGCACGCGCGCGATGTCGTCGCGCAGCGTGTCGAGCAGCGCGGCGTCGCCGCAGCGGTCGACTTCGAAGTGAATGAACGACGCGAGTTGCGAATGGCCGTCGCCGGGCGTCGCGCCACCGGCGTCGACACGCTCGATCCCGCCGTTGCCGGCGCGCCAGATGCGGAACACCGGGTGCAGCGCGGAGTGCAGCGCGAGCCCCAGGCGATTGACGGCCATTGTCACCGAATCGACCAGGAACGGCATGTCGTCGTTGACGATCTCGATCACCGTGTGGTCCGAGTGCCAGCCGTGCTGTTCGAGGATCGGGTTGTAGACGCGCAGCCGCTCGCTGCCGGGCACGAATTTCTGGGCGGTCTGCCAGTGCGCCATCGCGGCGCCGTAGAGGTCCGCGATGCCGCGATTCTGCAGATCATCGGCGTCGACGAAATCGTAGTAATGACGCAGGAACGGTTCGACGATCCGGAACGTGGCTTCGGGCAGCCGCCCGCGCGCGAATTCGACGACATCGGAGAGCAGGTGTGCGACGACTTCCTCGTTCTTCGCTTCCATGGCGGTCTCCCGGGTGGCCACTGGCTGCTGCGTGTGTTCGGCATTATGCGCCGATTGATGTGCCGGTTGCGTGACGGAGCGATGTGCGGGCGCACAACGCGGGGCAGGGAAGGGAGGCCGCATGCAACGCCTGGCGCCGGCGTCGTATGGGCGGTCGGGCCAGGTGCGGCGGCGATACGGCTGTCGTCGATCATGCGGTCTTCCTGACGCACCGCATCGTGCGGCGCGTGCGTCCGGATGTCCCCGCAATCTCACCGCGATTCGAACGCACGTCGCCGGGCAGGTTGCACCGGCGCCGAAGTTGCCGGAATCAGCGCTCGTCGCTCCACAGTTTGCCGGCCGTCGCCCAGTTTTCCTTCTTCACGTCGGCGAGGATGATGTCGACCGAGCCCGGGTCGCAACCGAGCGTCTCGCACGTGACGCGCGTGATCGCTTCGACGAACGCGCGCTTCTGCTCGACCGTGCGGCCTTCGAACAACTGGATATTGAAAGTCGGCATGACTGAATGCTCCGATGGTTGGGGTGAACGATTCGTAGAGAGCGTGGCGATGGTGTCGGTTCAGTCGCGATACGACGGATCGATCCGGTCGAGGCGGCGCAGCAGCGCCGGCCATTCCAGTTCACCCTCGATCGCGCCGCCGTCGCGCAACTGCTCGGCCGTGCGGTCGGCGACGGCCGGCTCGGGCAGCACGAGCGGCCCGCCGCCGGCCTGCGCGCGTATCTGGATGTCGCAGGCCTTGATCAGCGTATCCATCAATACATACGCCTCGGCAACGGTCCGGCCGACCGTCAGCGTGCCGTGGTTGCGCAGCAGCATCGCGGATTTCGCGCCGAGGCTGGCGGTGAGCCGCGCACCTTCGGCCGGCGAGAACGCGAGCGCCTCGTAGTCGTGATACGCGAGATCGCCGTGAAACCGCAGCGCGTGCTGCGACGCGGGCAGCAGCCCGTCGCGCTGGATCGACACGGCGATGCCCGCCGTATTGTGCAGATGCATCACGCAGACGGCATCCGGCCGCGCGGCATGCACGGCCGCGTGGAGCGCGAAGCCGGTCACGTTGACGGCGTGTTCTCCGTCGCCGATCCGGTTGCCGGCCAGGTCGATCTTCACGAGATTCGATGCGCGAACCTCGTCGAACGTGAGGCCGAACGGGTTGATCAGGAAATGCCCGGGTTCGTCCGGCACCGTCGCGGACAGATGCGTGTAGATCAGGTCGTCCCAGCCGTTCAGCGCGACGAGGCGATAGGCGGCGGCGAGATCGACGCGCAACCGGCGCTCGGCGTCCGAGATCGGGCCGCCGGGCTTCACGGTGTCAGGACGGTGTGCGAATGACGACATCGGGTTCTCCGAGGGTGAAGCGGCGCGCGAGGAGCACCGTGACCCACGACGCGAGTGCGAACGGGGCCGTGAACGCGGCTACGCCCGCGCGCGTCGCGAGCCACTGGATCAGCGCGGCGAGTGCGGCGGCCGCGAACGCCGCGCGCGGGCCGCGCGACATCAGCGCGAGCGCGGCGAGCGCGCCGTTGAAGCCGAGCAGGCCATCCGCGAACGACGCACCGTTCGCGCCGGACGCGACCAGCAGCACGGTCGACACGATCGCGCCGCCGAGCGCGAATGCGGCCGCGCGGCACGACGCGACGGCGAGGCCGGCGACGATCAGCATGCCTGCCCATGGGCCTTGCGCGAAGGTGGTCTGTGCAATGCCCGAAAGCAGCGCGTCGGCGATGGAAGGCAACGTAAGGGGGGCACCTGCCGTCGCGTTGCTTGCATGCTGCGGTGCGACAAACGGTAGCCACAGCGCGGTGATGACGAGGCACGGGCTCGAATACGGGCACTGGCGCCAGCGGGCGAGCGGCACGCGCATCGCGCGCTGCACGAGTGCCGCGCCGATCGAGACCACCGGCACCAGCGCGATGGCGGCGAGCGAAGAAGGTGCGAACAGCACGGCGATCAGCGCGGCGAGCGCGCCGTTGAAGCCGTGCAGCCCTTGTTCGACGTCGCGGCGCTCGGCGCCCGTGAGTACGGCGGTCATGCTGGCGGCGGCCGAGCCGACCAGTGCGGCGGACGCGAGCCGCAAGTCGGTCAGTGCCAGCGCGGCGAGCAGCAGCGCGCCGCTGACTGCATTCGCCTGCAGGACGATCTGCCCGATGCCGCGCAGCAGCGTATGCAGGTCGATCGTCGGCGAGGCAGGGCGGGCGGTAGGCATGGCGGCGGTAAGGCAGGACGAGCCGCGAGCATAGGACACAATCCCGTGCACCGGAATAGGGAATTCTGGATAGTCAGGATTTGTGGCGGATGCCCCGAATTGGGGAATGCCCGGGGGACTGCGCATTGGCGTTTTCGGGCTAATTGTTGGTTTCGGTCGCGAATTCGGGCAATGGCCGGTTTTTTGGGGCCCAAGTACGCGTCGTGATTCACGTCTTCGAGCGGGGATTCGTGCGACGATGTCCGGCATCGGACCAACCGGGAGGCGAAGGAATGCGCGCGGTGCGTTGGGCGTCGCTCGAGGGCGACGGCGTCGAACATCTGACGTTCGACCGGAGTGGCGGCGGCATCGTCGTCGAAAGCGCGGTGGTCGGCCAGCGGTACGGCCGCGCTTACGGGCTCGCGTATCGCGTCGAGTGCGATCCGCACTGGCGTGTGACGTACGCAGTGCTCAAGGTGATGGGCGGCGGCACGCTGGCGTTGCACGGCGATGGCGCCGGGCACTGGCGCGACGGTTCAGGGCGTGTGCTGCCGGAACTGGACGGTTGCGTCGACATCGACATCGCGGCGACGCCGTTCACGAATTCGCTGCCGATCGGCCGCCTCGGTCTCGCGCGCGGCGAGCGGCGGCCGATCGACGTCGCATACATCTCGACGCCGGACTTGGAGGTGACGCCGGTCAAGCAGGCGTACACGTGCATCGAGCCCGGCCGGCGCTACCGCTACGAAGGCATTTTCCGGAATTTCACGGCGGAAATGGACATAGACGCCGACGGGCTCGTGATCGACTACGAAACGTTGTTCAAGCGCCTGCCGGCATTGCGCTGAACCGCCGCTCGCGTTGCCGCCGCGACGGCCGGCCTTTCATGCGCCGCCGCGAACCGGTCGATCCGCGCCGCGATCAGCTCCGGGTTGCGCATGACGATCCAGTGCGCGCCGTCGATTTCCTCGCGCACGTGTTCGCCGAGCCAGCGATCGAGATCGACCGACATCTCGGGCGTCACGTAGCGGTCGCGCACCGGCACGAGGATCTGCACCGGCGCTTGCGCGTACCGCTCGCGCGGCTTTCTCGCCCGCGCGAGGAAGTTCGCGCGGTAGAGCTGCAACCCGTTCAGCGCGTTCTTCAACTGCGCGGGGTCGCGTTCCGGCCGCACGCGCTCGGTCAGCTGCAGCCAGCGCGGCCACAGCGCGGCGCCGCCGAGGCGCCAGACCAGCGACGGCACGACCGGCAGGTGGAAGAACGCGATGTACCACGACTTCAGGCTCTGCCTGAGCCGCATCTTCGCGCGGAACACGTGGTCGAGGCACGGGCCGGAGATCGACGTGTAGGAGGCAATCCGGCCGCGGAACGCGGGGTCCGTCACGGCCTCCCAGCACTGGATCGACCCCCAGTCGTGGCCGACCAGATGGAACGGCCGATTGCCGCAGGTCGCGTCGGCCACCGCCTTCAGGTCCTCCGCGAGCCGCGCAAGTGTGTAGTCCGCGCGGCGGCGCGGCGCATCGGATGCGCCGGCGCCGCGCACGTCGTACGCAATCACGCGATAGCGCTTCGCGAGCCGCGCGCGGACCGGCGCCCACACGGACGCCGAATCGGGATAACCGTGCACGAGGATCAGCGGCGGCGCGCGCCGCGGGCCGCTGACGTAGACGGCGAGTTTCACGTCGCCGGAGCGGACGGTCAGCATCTCGTGTGCGCGCGCCACGACGTCATGCCTGCGGAACCGGATGCAGCGGCACGCGGCGCGGGGCGGCCTGCGCGGCATGGCGCGCGTTGGTCGCGTCGATGTTCGCGAGCAGCGTGTCGAGCTCCTGCAGGTACTGATGGTTGTCGTGGTCCCACGGATGGAAGCCCGGACGGAAGTAGTCGAGCCATTCGCGGGCGATGCTCGGGAACACGCCGTGCCTCGGGCTGTACAGATACTTCACGAGGCGCCACATGCCGCCGAACCTGCCGTGTTCGCGACGGTGCGCACGCATCAGGCGAACGTGGAAGTCGAACACGATCGCCCAGAACAATACCGTCGTCGTCAGCATCGTGCCCGTGCGCAGCAGGTAGCTGCCGAGGCCCGGCTTCATCACGGCGTTCCAGACGTCGTACGACACCGCCTTGTGCTCGGTTTCCTCCATCGCGTGCCACATCCACATCTGCTGATAGCCTTCGACCGATCCGTCGATCCGGTGTTCGTGGCCCGACAGCAGCTGGTTCGCGAGGATCGCCGTGTAGTGCTCGAGCGCGATCGTGATCGCGAGCTGCATCGAATGCGGCAGCGTCTTCTTGAAGAAGCCGAGGATCGTCCACAGCCGCTTGTCGAGCTTGTGCGCGGGCAGGCCGGACGACTGCAGCAGGTCGTTGTACTCGATGTGCTCGCGCGTGTGCATCGCTTCCTGGCCGATGAAGCCGAGCACCTGCTTCTTCAGCTCCGGATCCTCGATGCGGTCGCGGTAGTTGCGCACCGAATCCATGAAGAAGCGCTCGCCGGCCGGGAACAGCAGCGACAGCGCGTTCATGAAGTGCGTGACGGGCACGCCCTGGACGTGCCAGTCCTTCGCGCGTTCGGGCGGCAGCGCGAAACGGATGTCGCGCCGCACCGGCATCATGTTCGGGGTCTTCATGATTGTTCTCCTCCCTGATTGCCTGCATTGTTGTAGGTGGCGTGAAGCGGCGTGGCCGCCGGCGCGCCGTAGCGCGCGGCCGCGCGGCGGGCCTTCGCGGCCTCGCGGCGCGTCGCGAGCACGACGAGCGCCTGGTACGCGGCCGGCAGGATGCGCGCCATCCAGTCCGCGCCCTTCGCGTCGCGGCCGATCAGCACGCGGCGCTTGTTCTTGCGCACGCCGGCGAGGATCGTGCGCGCGGCGTCGTCGGCGGTCGTGATGAAGAACTTCTCGAAGCTGTCCTTGCCCTGCTGCTCGCTCTCGACGATGAAGCCGACCATGTTCTTCGCGACGCGGCTCGATTGCGCGATGTTGGTGCGGATGCCGCCCGGATGCACGCAGGTGGCCGACACGCCGCACTTCATCATGTCGAGTTCCTGCCGCAGCGATTCGGTGAAGCCGCGCACCGCGAACTTGGTCGCGTTGTAGCCGCTCATCCCCGGCTGCGCGAAGATCCCGAAGATGCTCGACGTGTTGATCACGTGACCGTCGCCCGATGCTTTCAGGTGCGGCAGGAACGCCTTCGTGCCGTGCACGACGCCCCAGAAGTTGATGTTCACGATCCACTCGAGATCGCCGTATTCCATGCCTTCGATCGTGCTCGACAGCGCGACGCCCGCGTTGTTGAAGATCAGGTTGACCTTGCCGTGTTCCTTCGCGGTGTCGTCCGCCCACGTGAACATCGCGTCGCGGTCGCCGACGTCGAGCACGCGCGTCGACACGCGCACGTTCGGCGCGATCGTACGGACGATCCGCTCGGTTTCGGCGAGGCCGACGCCGTTCTTGTCGGCGAGCGACACGTGGCAGCCGGCCTGCGCGAGCTGCACGGCGAGCGAGCGGCCCATGCCCGAGCCTGCGCCCGTGATCGCGGCGACCTTGTTGGCGAAATCTCTCATGTCGGTGGCTCCTTGTCTGGCTCAGACCGCTTCGGCGGAAGTGGATGCGGAAGCGGCGGGCGCGACGACGGGTCGCGCGCTCGTGTCGTGATGCGGCGCGCGATACGCGTGGTAATCGGCGATCGAGAAGTGCGCGGTCGCCTGGCGGAAGCGCCAGGTGAAGCCCGGCCACAGGGTCGTGTTCTTGCCGGTGCGCGGGTCCAGGTACCAACTCTTGCAGCCGCCCGTCGACCAGATCGCCTTCTTGAGTCGGCCCTGCAGGTCGCTGTTGAACTGCGCCTCGACGAGCGGGCGCACCTCGATCGCGTCTGCACCTTCGCGGCGCATCGCCTGCAGCGCGCCGAGGATGTATTCGATCTGCGACTCGATCATGAACACCATCGAGTTGTGGCCGAGGCCGGTGTTCGGACCGACGATCATGAAGAAGTTCGGGTAGCCCGGCAGCGTCGTGCCGAGATACGCGTGCGCGCCGTCGCGCCAGGCGTCGACGATGTCGAGGCCGCCGCGGCCGATGATCGCGCCGCGCGGATACGGATCGGCGACCTGGAAGCCCGTGCCGTAGATCAGGCAGTCGACGTCATGGCGCTTGCCGTCGGTCGTCACGACCGCGTCGGCTTCGATGTGGTCGATGCCGGTCGTGATCACGTCGACGTTCTTGCGCGACAGCGCCGGGTAGTAGTCGTTCGAGATCAGCACGCGCTTGCAGCCGAGCGTGTAGTTCGGCGTGACGGTCTTGCGCAGTTCCGGATCGGGAATCTGCTTGCGGATATGGCGCAGCGCGAGCTTCTGCACGTTCTTCATCAGCGACGGATGGATCGCGAAGCCGAGCACGCGCGATTCGAGCATCCAGTAGATGCTGCTGCGCACCGCCTTCTGCGTGAACGGCAGCGTGCGGAACAGCCATTTCTCGAAGCCGGTCAGGTTGCGGTCGGGCTTCGGCATGATCCACGGCGGCGTGCGCTGGAACAGCGCGAGCTGCTTCACGCGCGGCGCGATCTGCGGCACGAACTGGATCGCGCTCGCGCCGGTGCCGATCACCGCGACGCGCTTGCCTTCGAGCGCGTAGTCGTGATCCCACTGCTGCGAATGGAACGCGCGCCCCTTGAAGTTCTCGACGCCGGGAATCGCCGGCAGCGCGGCGCGCGACAGCCCGCCCATCCCCGACACCAGCACACGCGCCGACAGCCGCTTGCCGTTCGCGAACGTGAGGCGCCAGCGTTGCGCGGCCTCGTCGTATTCGGCGCGCTGCAGTTCGTGGTTCAGACACAGGTGCGGGCCGACGCCGAAGCGCTGCACGCAGTCTTCCAGGTATGCGCGGATCTCCGGCTGCGGCGCGAACATGCGCGTCCAGCGCGGGTTCGGTGCGAACGAGAATGAATAGACGTGCGATTGGACGTCGCAGGCACACCCGGGGTAATGGTTGTCGCGCCACGTGCCGCCGACCGACGCGGCCTTCTCGAGGACGACGAAGTCGGTCACGCCTTTCTGCCGCAGGCGGATGGCCATCCCGAGACCGGCGAAGCCGGTGCCGATGATGGCGATGTCGATGGTTTCGTCCAGGCCGTCGTGGCCGGGCGGGCCGAAAGGCAACGTGCGAGCATTCATCCGGGTGTCTCCGATTTGGCTCATTTTTTAATGTTACATTGGTTGATGTAACGATAGTGGGTGAGCCGGGAAACCGCAAGAGGCTAGAAGCGGCGCTCTAAGGGCCAGACGCCGCGCGGGAAAAGGCTGAGCGGGGTTTGGAACGGGACGGCTTCCGCATTGCGGGATGCGCGGAAACGGCCGTCGGCAGGGCGGGAGAAGCGGGAGGCGGGGCCGCCGGCGCGCGGCGGCCTGTTTGAAACGCTATCGGGGACGGATCGGGCGGGCGACAGTCTCATGGAAAACCCCGGCGACGATCGTGACCTGCGCGAGCGCGTAGAGGCCCCAGATCAGGTAGTCGATGCCGGGAAAGCCGCCGAGGAAGCGTCCGACGCCGATCAGCGTGTCGGAGCCCACGAAGATCAGGCTGCCGACGGCGACCAGCGGGCCGCGCGTGCGGGCCGCGAGCGCGAAGCTCGCCATCGCGCACAGCACGAGCATGTAGACGGCGACCGGCGCGAGCAACTCGCCCAGGTGCGGAAGGAAGGCCACGTAGAACGCCGGCGCGGCGATCCAGAGCCCGATCAGCGCCGCGATGCGCCAGCCGTGCGGCCGCGCGCGCCAGCGCACGAAGATCGTGCAGTAACACAGATGAGTGAGCAGGAACGCGCCGAGGCCGAGGACGAACGACAGCGGCCAGTCGGGCAGCGCGAGCAGTACGTCGCCGAGCACCGCCGTGGCGAGCGCCGCGCACAGCCACGCGCGTTCGCGCGGTGCCGCGCAGGTGCTGCCGGCCGCGAGCAACAGGATGCCCATCGCGGCTTTCGCGGCGGTCTGGCCGGGATAGGGCGCGGCGGCGAGCGACAGCCCGTATAGCAGCGCGGCGGCGACGGCGAGCGGCCAGAGCCGGCGATAGGTGGCGGGAAGCGTGGCGATCAAGGCGGGTGTCTCCGGATTGTCGTGGTCCGCGATGGACGGCGCGCCGTCGTGGGCGCGGCTGCTGGCCATTATCCGGAAGAACGGCCGGGTAAAAACCGGCGAATCCTTCTAGGCGCGGCATGGTGACGGTGCGGCGGTGCGGCGGTGCGGCGGTGCGGCGGTTCGGCGATGTGGCGATGTGGCGATACGGCGGCGCCGGTTCGGGCCATGCGGCGCCGGTACAGCTGCCGCCGCGCCGGTTATTCCGATGCGTTTGCCCCGGTCGAACCGGGGCAACGTTGAGGTTTCGGCTTGCTATCATCGCCGCGTATCGACGTTGTCCCGCCCGGCCGCGCTACAGGGTTCGCAGGCCGGCGCGACGGCCGCGCCCGGCGAGGGCATGCCGCCGCGTTTTCAATGAATCCGTGCCGGGTCCCGCCAGCGCACCCGATGCAGAGGCTGCGTGCGGTCCTCATGACCAACAGGTTCGACATGACCGAACTGTTCCACGGCGACGGCGCGATCCGTCGCACGACGCCATACGGCTCCTCGATCGAAAACACCTATGCGGGCGTGCTGTCGTTCATGCGCCGCACCTATTCGCGCGCGCTCGACGGTATCGACGTCGCGATTTCCGGCGTGCCGCTCGACCTCGCGACGACCTATCGCTCGGGCGCGCGGCTCGGGCCGGCAGCGATCCGCGCGGCGAGCGTGCAGCTCGCGGAGCTCCATCCGTATCCGTGGGGCTTCGATCCGTTCGACGATCTCGCGGCTGTCGATTACGGTGATTGCTGGTTCGATGCGCACAACCCGCTGTCGATCAAGCCTGCGATCGTCGAGCATGCGCGCACGATCCTGCGCTCGGGCGCGAAGATGCTGACGCTCGGCGGCGACCACTACATCACGTATCCGCTACTGGTCGCGCACGCGGAGCGCTACGGCAAGCCATTGTCGTTGATCCACTTCGATGCGCACTGCGATACGTGGGCCGACGACGAGCCGGACAGCCTCAATCACGGCACGATGTTCTACAAGGCGGTGAAGGAAGGGCTGATCGATCCGGCGACGTCGGTGCAGGTCGGCATCCGCACGTGGAACGACGATTTTCTCGGGATCGAGCGGCTCGATGCCGCGTGGGTGCATGAGCATGGTCCGCGCGCGGCGGTGGAGCGGATCGTCGACATCGTCGGTGCGCGGCCCGCGTACCTGACGTTCGATATCGACTGTCTCGATCCGGCGTTCGCGCCCGGCACGGGGACGCCGGTCGCGGGCGGGTTGTCGTCCGCGCAGGCACTCGCGATCGTGCGTGGGCTCGGTGCGGTGAATCTGGTTGGCGCGGATGTCGTCGAGGTTGCGCCTGCTTATGATCACGCGGACATCACCGCAATTGCGGCAGCGCATGTCGCGTGCGATTTGCTGTGCCTCTGGCGGCAGAAGAAGGTGGTGGGGGGCTGAAGCGGGTAGGCCGACGTGCACGGCCATGTCATGCAAAAGGCCGGCGGGACGGGTGCCTGCCGGCCTTTTTTCATGCGCTGCGCGCAACGTCGACGGATCGATGGCCGTGGGTGGATTGCTTGCCGTGGGGGGAGCAGAGAGACTCGTCGCGCGCTTTCGTGGATGGTGTCTCTCGACCCGAAGCCGGCATTCACCGCGCCTGATAGCGGTAACCCGTGCGGGGATTCCAAGCTTCCCGGCAGCCCTGTGCGCCGTCCTTGACGAAAGCAAGGCGACTCCACATCACGCGCATGCGCCGATTTCCTTGCTGAGAAGATTCGGTCCGAACGTTCATGACGGTTCGCAGGCCATGAGCATTCGCGAGTTGCATCGTCTCCTCGGCCCGAACATCGAACATCCGTCGGCCTTCCGGAACGGGGCCGTGACGCAGGGACATGACCAGTACCGCACCATCGCAAAGAAGAGCACTGACATTCGGCATCGCGCGGCGACGTTCGTGCTCGTCAAGGTGCATCCAAACAGCGGACAGCAGTACAAAGTGGAATTCTTTTCGTCTGGAACGCAGTAGCGCGAGATCCGGAAGGCTATCGTCCAGCCATTCAATCCGGGGAGACGGATACTGCCGGATTCCTGCAACTCGCAGCGCGTCCACCGGTTCGACGGCTACGACCGAATGCCCCATCGTCGCAAACGCAGCAGCGTCGGTTCCGATACCGGCTCCGACGTCGAGAACGCAGGACGGCGCCATCGGCACGAGATGCATGATGGGCGCGTGATGCTCCGCAAACGAAATATGTTGCCATTGCTCGATGAGCAATGGCGCATTCTCCGCGTAGCCCTCCGTTCCGCTGACATTAACGGACACGCAGCCCTCCATGCGCCGGTGTTTCGGAAAGTTTGCCAGATTGTCGTCGATTCAGCGCCAGTGACCCAATGTGCGGAACTGGCCGAAACCGGAAGTTTGCCTCAGGTTCATGTTTCGCTCGCTGGGCTGCAGCGTCGATATTCCGTTGTCGACCCGAAGCGGACTACGGCAAGCGAGCGGTGTCGATGGCCGCTTTCAGCGGGAAAGCAGTCATCGTCAAGGCTGCTGTAAGATTTCCGGAAAATGCCAATTGTCGAACATTCCTGCTCTGTCTCCAGAAGTCATGTCTGGCATCCTGGCTGGCTCACCGGGCCACCTTAGGCAGCCTGAAACTCTTGCCGGTAGGCGAATAAGCCGGGCAACCCTCCAGTCATGACAAAGAGAATGTTTTTGTCTGATGCATAACGACCTGACGTGATACCTTCAATCAGCCCCGCGAACGCTTTACCGCTATAGACAGGATCGAGCAGTAGCCCCTCTTGCGAGGCCAGCAACCGGACAGCGCCGCGCATCGAGTCCGTTGGTAATCCGTAGCCCGAGCCGAGTTGCGATGAGTCGACGCGAACGGCATCAGGTGGAATCTCCCCCTGAAAATTGATGATGCGGGCCGTCTGTCGCGCCTTTTCGAGCGTGATGCGATAAGCGTCTGCGGCTGGGGCATAAACGGTGTAGGCGTCGATTTCGATTGTGCCGTTGCCGAGCGCGGCGAATCCGGCAACCAGCCCGGCATGCGTGCCTCCACTTCCATTAGGCACAACGATGCGATCGAAGTGCAGGCCGAGTACCTTGGACTGTTGTGCGATTTCGGCTGCGCAAGCCGCATAGGCGACACAGCCAATCGGACTCGATCCCCCGAACGGGCAGACATAGATCTGGCGGCCGGCGGCGCGCAATTCGTCCGCGCGTGCGATCGCGTAGGCGATCGCATCGGCAGAGGACGGCAAATCGTGCACACGCGCGTTGAACAGGCCATCGAGCAGGACGTTGCCGCTTTCGGTGTAGTCGGCGTCCTCGCGCGGTACCGACCGTACGAGAACGACCTCACATCGCATGCCAGCGCGGGCTGCCGCGGCCGCGGTCAGCCGCGCGTGATTCGACTGCCTCGCGCCCACCGTGATGACCGTGTCGGCGCCGGCCTGCAATGCTTCGCCAATCAATAGTTCGAGTTTCCGCAACTTGTTTCCGCCACCTCCTATGCTGCCCAGGTCGTCCCGCTTGACATAAATGTTCGCACCTCCGAGATGCGCGCTGAGGTGCGGCAGAGCGTGAATGGGTGTAGCGCCGTCGAGCAGACGATATTGCGGTACCCGGATTGAATCGAAGCCGAACAAACCCTCGGGACGCACTCGTGCATTGCGCGCGAAAGCGGCTGACCTGTCGATACTCATGCAAGCACCTTGTGACGATTAATGGCTGCGAAACAGATCTGCTCGCATAGTTTCGAGAACTGAATACCGGATGCCGCTGCGGACTGCGGGAGCAGGCTCGTGGCGGTCATGCCTGGCAGCGTATTCACCTCAAGACACCAAAGATTTCCCTGCGCATCGAGTCTGAGGTCGGTGCGGCTGTAGCCGTCGAGTTCCAGTAGTGCATGAGCCCGCAAGGCGATGCGTTGCGCTGCTTCCAGCGTGTCTGCTGGCAAGTCGGCTGGAAATTTTTCGAGCACATGGCCTGCCTGATATTTCGACCGGTAGTCAAAAACCTCACCAGCCTTCACGAAGATTTCACCGACACTCAACGCGTGCGCACCCAGTACGCCGACCGTAAGTTCTCGGCCCTCGATGAACTGCTCCACCATCACTTGGGTGTCGAACCGGCGAGCGAGGTTCACCGCGTCTTCCAGTGCTTCGGGCGCGCGCACCAGCGACAGTCCGACCGTCGAGCCTTGCCGATTCGGTTTGACGATGAGCGGATAGCCTACGCGCCAGCGTATGTCATCGGCGTCGCCCGGCAGCATCAGCCAGCGCGGCGTACGGATGCCGCATGCGGAGAACAGGCGCTTTGTAACGTTCTTGTTCATGGCAATCGCGCTACCGACGTGCCCGCTGCCTGTATAGGGCATGCCCGCCATGTCGAGCATCGCCTGAATCGTGCCGTCCTCGCCTGTACCGCCGTGCAGTGCGAGAAACACGACATCGGCATCGGTCAGTTCGCGAAAGCGGAGCAGATCGAAAGCCGCCGACGGTAATTGGGCCATTACGTTGGGCGGCGGCGGGGTGTCGTTCACGCTCGACGTCAAGATGCGCGCGTCCTCTTCTGGCGAGAGTGGGCCGAATGCCGTGTCTATGGCGACCACGCTGTGACCGACGCTTCGCAGTGCCTTAATCACTTGAGCGGCGCTGGAAATCGAAACCTCTCGCTCTTCGCTGGTGCCGCCGAAAAGTACCGCGATCGTAAGTTTGGAGTCGTGCATCGTTCTCTTCACGCGATGAAAAGTAGTGGGGGGCAGCGCAGACGGTCCTTCTTGCGAAAAGTAGGGGGAAATCCGTCCGATCTGTTGCTGCTGGCTGGCCACTGTAAGTTGCAATTTCATTCACGTATATTTATTGTTTTTGGTGTAATGCATTAGCCGATCTTAATGATTTATCGGGTGGAGGTGAGTGTTGGAGGTTGGGCGACTGAAGGCACTGCTGGAACTGGCGAGGTATGGGACGATGGCGGCCGCTGCGGAGGCTTTGCACCTGACGCCATCGGCAGTTTCACAGCAGATCACGCAACTGGAGGAGGATGCGGGCGTTCAACTTACGGAACGAATCGGCCGCGGCGTCAGGCTGACGCCGGCCGGTCACGCATTGGTCACTCATGCCGAACGGGTGATGGTTGTTCTGGATGAGGCGCGCTCGGAACTGGCGGAGTTGCGGCGCGAGATCGTCGGAGAACTTCGTATTGCTGCGTTTCCTTCGATTGCTTCTCTCGTCCTGCCTGATGCGGTCAAGCGGTTGCGCCTCGCGTATCCGCGGCTGGAAATCGGACTTGAGGAACTGGAGCCCATTGACGCAGTTGCGGCGCTGCGGGCGTGGCGAACCGACATCGCCCTGATCGACGATCTTTCGATCGAAGCCGGCAAAGACCGGGAGAACATAGAGCTGGTCCCGCTCGCGGAGGATGTCCTTTACGTGGCGGTCGCGACGGATCATCCGTTGAGCAAAAGGCGATCGCTGGGTGTTGCAGATCTCCGGGACGAAACATGGGCGATGGAATCGACGTGGAGCACCTTCGGCGGTTTCGTCATCGAATTATGCCGCCGCGCCGGTTTCGAGCCGCGTATCAACGCTAAATGCCGCGGCTCCGAAATGGTCGAAGCAATGGTGGCCTCCGGCTGCTCGGTGTCGGTTGCCCCTGGCCTGCGAGTTAAGCGGGCGCCAGCCGGCGTGGCGTGGATCAAGTTGAAGCCAGAGGTACGGCGCAAGATATATGCCGCTTATCGCCGCGGAGAACGTAACCATCCAACGATCAAGGTGTTCGTCGAGGAAATCGTTCGGGCCGTATCGAGCATTCCCGGCTAGTTGAGTCGAAGGCGGATACCCACTAGCTCTCTTCCCAACCGCATCGGCGCATCAGACGTCGTGAATTGCAACGGCGTCGGCGTGGATCGTCTTTCGGGTTGGCCGCGACGATCGCCGCCGCGAATGTCCGCTAAGCGATGCGGATTCAACCCATAAGAGTCTTTCATAACGACGCGAAAGCGGACACATTCGGTCCAGTAAAGAGAGCCCATCGGACGTGTCTTACTGGCCGTGCGTCGACGCGAATGCGAACGCGCCCTGGGGATACGATTCGAATGGGGTTTCGTCGGCGCAGTATGGAAAATTGACTTTCACCCGCCCGTCGTCGCCATAGATCTTCGACAGTACTTCGCACATCCGCTTCGGATGAAGACTGACTATGCCGAATGGAGGCGCGCCACTCTGCACTTGTCTTCCCATGAGTCTAATGATCGGTGTTACATGGTCCTTCGCTGATTCACCTGAAAAATAGATTCCCCACGCTAACTCATAGAGTCGATCGCGGGTCGCCAGTGGAATAGGCTTGTCGTCCGGAACCGTGGCAAGAAGCTGATTCATAAGTGACTCTATCCGTGAAAGCGCCCCTGGATGTCCCCCAGCGGCTGCCACTTGCGCTGCGCCAGTGCCAATGGAACTGGCGCTCGAAATTTGCTCAAACGCAGTACTCGCGTATCGCGCCGACTCGTGTCCAAACCCTGCCAATGTAGTTCTCGCAATCGGCCTAATATCGCCCTTGACCTGTCCATCAATGCCGTCGCCTATCACAGGCCGGGGATCAAACGCCACTCGTGCCACGGCATCAACTACTTCGGCGGGCGGAGATTGCATTCGCGAGGCTAGCTCGACTTCATAGAAATCAAACGCGCCCTTGATAGGTTTCCCTGCAAAGGCGGCAGCAACACGGGCATATATAGCTGGCGGACTACACACCCTCGGGCCGAGCTGGCCCGGACTACTGCGGTGTAGGTCTTGACTGAGAGCGCGTTCGGCCCCGATGGCGAGCCAGTCAGGGGAATGCGGGTCGATATGTTCGAGAGTCGAAGCGGCGATTTCAAAGTGCTCGCTTTCTTTGATATTCGCTGAAACGCATTGGGGATTTTTCCAGATGGGCATGGCTGGCATCGCCCTGAGCTTCCGGATTTCCGTCTTCCGAGCGGCTGCCCCATGATCTCCCACCCAGAAGCCTGCAAGGAACGTCAGTACGAATCCAACCAGCACATATCTGCGGTCCATTTCCCCGTTGCTCCGACAAGAGTTAGTTTTTCGTTTTTGCAGTTCGGTCTAGCGCGATTTACGTCCGTGTCGGACGGCAGAACTGCTTTCTGCCCGTGGTGATCTCGCGCGGGTGCGTGCGCAAGATGAGCGGAATTGTCAACGATTCAGATGCTGAAGTCGAGTGACGGCTTCTGGCCGAATACTGCCCAATTAGCCGTCAATTCATGAAGCAGTCGATCAAAAAACCTCCCCCGAAGTTGGCACCGATCGCGTTCGAGTTCT